>NZ_RZSB01000001.1:0-35262 GCF_004023285.1 Mesorhizobium sp. M2A.F.Ca.ET.067.02.1.1 | reverse complement strand
TCATCTTTTTGTCGGCTCGTGGGGCTGGTCCTGTGCAGCAATGCGTCGATGGTTTACTTCGCTTTGGATTCGCTCCGTGTGGCAGTCGTCACGACGCTGGCCTGTTCGCTGCTGCTTCAGGCCGGCTACTTCGGCTGCGTGCTCTTTTTCGCGGACGTCGATGATCTGTAGAACTGTTCATTCGCTCCGCAGAGGGCCGGCGAATCCAATCTCTTCCTAAGCCCGTTGGCCGTAATCGAAAGACACGGGGCCGGCGAGTTCGTGCTCAGCTGCCACTGTGCTAGCAAGGGAACGGAATCCAATCCCGGAGCAGATGGCCAGAGTTGAGCGAAGACTGCGGTCGGAGCTCCTGCGCTTCCGGGTCTCCAAGGGGACGACTTTGCGAACCGAAGGGACTTTGAACCGTTGACGTGGCCGGCGTGCGGTAGGTTGGGCCAGCGACAGGGATCCCAGCCGGCCGGGAAGCACCGCCCTCTCAATGTGCGTTGACTTCGCTTCCTTTGGCGAAATGTGGGTAACGGCGAGGGCCGCACTCTTCCCGGGCCGTCGACATTCCCGCCCTTTTGGTGCGTGCGCCGTTAGGCGCGACAATTCGGTGCCCGCGTGTAACTGCGCGCATTCGCCGAAGCTTAGACGTGGCATTCCCGCTCGCCCGTTTGGCGGACAGTTCCGGCCGTGCTGGTTTTGCCGCCTAACGCCCGCCGCTCGTCACTGCCACACCCCTCTCCGGCAACGGCTCGGCGCATCGCGCAAGCCGATTTAGCGATCAGGCCAGGCCCTTCGCGAGTTCCAACGCCTGCCGTTCGAAGAGGCGGCGGTAAATGCCACCATCGAGATTGATCAGGGCGGCATGATCGCCGTCCTCCATGATGCGGCCACGGTCGAAGACGAGCAGCCGATCGAGCGAGCGGACCGTCGACAGCCGGTGTGCGATGACGAGTGTGGTTCGGCCCACCATCAACCGATCCACCGCTTGTTGAATGAGCACCTCGGATTCCGAATCGAGGCTCGATGTGGCCTCGTCCAGAATAAGGATCGGCGCGTTCGCGAGGAAGGCGCGCGCGATCGCCACGCGCTGGCGCTCGCCGCCGGAGAGCTTCAAACCCCTTTCGCCGACCAATGTCCCATAGCCCTTCGGCAGGGGCGCGATGAATTCGTGGGCACTTGCCAGTCGTGCCGCTTGCTCGATCTCGGCCTGGCTCGCGCCAGGCCGTCCATAGGCGATGTTCTCGGCAAGCGACCTGTGAAACAGGATCGGCTCCTGCTGCACGATCGCGATCTGCGAACGAAGGGACTCTTGGGTCACCTCGGAGACGTCCTGACCGTCTATCAGGATCCGGCCGCCGCTCAGGTCGTAGAGTCTCTGGATCAGCTTCACGAATGTTGTCTTGCCGGAACCGGAGGGTCCAACCAACCCAACCCTTTCGCCAGCTTCAATCGACAGCGAACATTCGCTATAGAGCGGCAGGGGATGGTTGGCGTAGCGGAAGTGGACGTTCTCGAAATCGATACGGCCCTTCGTGATCCGGATCGGCTTGGCCTCTGGACGATCGGCAACATCCACGTGCTGATTGTGGATGGCCACCAGTTCTTCCATATCATTAACCGAGTGCTGCACGTTGCGGACATGCATGCCGGCATCACGCAGATAGCCCTGCAGGACGATGAAGGACGTGAGAACATATGCTATCTCGCCCGGCGTTGCCTGTCCATGCGACCACAGAAGCAGGGCATATCCGACCACCGCCACCCTGAGCGCAACCAAAGTTACGCCTTGGGTTGAGCCGATGATCGTTCCGCGCACCCAGCTCCGGCGCGCGCGGTGCCGCCATTTCGTCATGATATTTGCAAGCCGCTCGTCTTCGCGAACCTCTGCGCCGAAGCCCTTGACCACAGCGTTGCAACTGACCGCGTCCGCAAGCGCGCCGCTGAGCCTTGTGTCCCATCGGTTGGCAAGGCTCGCCGCTGGCGCGACATAGCCGAGCGACAGCGAAATCGAAAACGCAAGGTAGACGAGAGAGCCGCAAGCAAAGATCACGCCCATGACCGGCCAGTGCCAGCCGAGCAGCACCGTCGAGCCGATCAAGATGACAAACGACGGGAGCAGCGTGACGAGTATCGTGCTGTTGAGGAGGTCGAGCGCCCACATGCCGCGCGTTATCTTGCGCACTGTCGAGCCGGCGAAGCTGTTTGCATGCCAGTCTGTCGAAAAGCGCTGCACATGATGGAACGCTTCGGTCGCGACGTCGGAAATCATTTTCAACACCAGGTCGCTCAGGCCAATGAAGGCGACGTGGCGCATGGCAATGCCACCGAGTGCCAATGCAATCGGTACAGAGAATGCTGCAACAGCTGAATCCGAAGCTGGTGCTGCCGCATTAGCAGCACGAGAAACAGCGTCGATGAGTCGGCCAGAATAGAGCGGCATCAACACGTCAGCCAGCGTGGAGGCGAGCATCGCGGTCATTATGATCGCGAGCCGGGCCGGCTGCCTGTTCCAGAGGCGAACAGTGAAGGCGAAAACTTCGCGACAAGTGGCGCCGCGCCCATGGACGGGGAAACGTTTCATAGTTTCCAAGCGGGCGCATCAACACGCTCCGTCCCAAAGACGTTAAAAGACAAAACTGGAATCTCGACCTCCCCCATAACAGCATCAATTTTGGCGGGCAGCTCCTGCCGCCTCACGATGGTGAGGTTCAAAAGTCGTGCCAACCGAGCGGGAACAGCCGAAGGGCAAATTCAGCAGGTTACCGAGCCTGGAGAAAGTCAGCCGCGATCCAGTCGAATACTATTGCTTCGGCTGCCCAACTCGGGAGATTGGAAAAGAGGGTCGATGTATCGATTGAATTCTAAATTGTTCCTGCCTCGATCAAATAAGTACAGGCAATGCAGCTCTCTCAGGCCCGAGACTTAGGTGCTGATTTCAAAAGCGCGCCGCGAATACTTTCCTGCCCATATTCCGTCAATCGAATGCTCGACTGTCGGATTGTGCGCTCCCCGACACAGTGCTGTTCGGTTCGCCTCCTGGGTACCTCCCCAGTCGATTGACAACCTGAAGAAGAAGCTTCGCTCGCAAGCTGGCACGACTCTTGAAGGTACTCCAGGTGGCGGAAGGAACTCCGGCTCGGTCCCGTTGACTTCGCATGTTGCGAGGCTGGGCTGGAGCAAACTTTGCACCAATGAGAACGCAATGAAGGAGGCATCATGGAACTCCCGCGGATTGCGGTCGAGTTAGACCTATTCCTCGAGATGACTGATGATATCGCTCAATCCGAACAGTTGTTCGAACGGATGTCTGCGTTTGCGCTGAAGTTCGATTGCCCGTGGATTGCCTATGGCCCGCTCGCATCAAAACAGGGGGTTTTCAAGCCGAACCGAGAGGGTTCTGTGGTGATGTGGAATTATCCTGCTGAATGGCAGGAGCGCTACTCGAGAATGGGCTATGCCAAAATAGACCCACTCATCAAGAAAGGTCGAAAGGAGGCGGGGCCCTTTCGATGGAGCGAGGTGTATACCGATGAAAGCATAACTGAAGATGGACGCCGCGTCTTGGACGAAGCAGCAACATTCGGCTTGAGGTCAGGCGTTACCGTCCCATTACATGGCCCTGGTGACAGCTTTAGGTTTGTGAGTTTTTGCTCAATCCTCGGACTGCGAATTGCAGAATAGAACGATCACCTACCTGCAAATGGCCGCGCTGCGGTTTCATCTGATGGTTACGAGGTTCAACACTACGACTGCGTCGGAACAAATTCATAACCTCTCTCCGAGAGAAATACAGTGCATTGATTGGGTGTCGAAAGGAAAATCGTCATGGGAAATAGGAACTATTTTAGGCAGATCACGAAATACGATAGATTTCCATTTAAAAAATGTAATGCGGAAGTTGGATGCGACCAGCAGAACGGTAGCTGTTGTAAAAGCTTTGAAACTTGGGATTATCGAACCGCCGTAGGTGCGCAGCTAGTTCTCCGCCCGTAGTAGCGCGCGTGATAGCCGAGACGCTCCGGCGTGCGCTCGCTCTTCGAAGCATCCAGCGCCTCGTCCATCTCGGCCTCGAGCACCTCCTGCATCACGGCGCGAATCACCTCGTGCAATCCATCCGGGTTCGAAAGCAAAATGTCGTTGACGCTGCTATGGCGGATTTATCTTCAGGCTTGGTCCTGGTGGCGATGCTGAGTTCGCTTCGCTGAGATTGGGCGGTCATGACAGGGTGGTGTTCAATGTCACCGATTCCTGGAAGAAACTACCATCCGTATTAAGCGACTGACGATGAGTGATGTGTGTCCAAAATCTGACAGCCGTCAGAAAACATGTCGGGTTCAATACAGCGGAGCGTCTTAGCCCTGTCGGGCTTTTCGAAGCCTATCTCGCAGTAACTGCGCGCCAGGCGCACTAGCTCGGCCTTTGCTGGTCGATGTGCGGCAATATAGTGTGAGGGCTGACCCGCATGAGAACACGGAACTCGCTCGATGAAGGATGATCGACGGCATCCAGAAAGCTTCTCTCCGGCGGGTTCGAGGGTGCTGCGCGCGCATCTCGGCGACGGGCCAGCGACCAACGGTTGAGGCTACATCTCCGGAGCGAGTGATGCCTCGAAAGATGCAATGCTGTCTCTGGTCCGACGCGCCGGAAGTTTGTGAAGGGTCGGCCCGGCAAATCGGTGAACCGGGCGGCTTAGGCTGCCAAAAAGGGTAGATGGCTGCGTTGCCTCGGTAGATCAGCAGGCGGTATCAGAAAGCCAAAGGCACACGCACACCATCGTGGCGCTTCGCAGGAAGTAGATGGGAGTAATCACCAGTGATTTTACCGGAACTTCGCTCAGCAAACACAGCCGGCAGGGTTTTGGAGATAACGACGACCACGGGATGCGTCGTAGGATGTTCATATTGTCCCCAGGACAAGTTCGCGGTCCGGCAAAGAAAAGTGTCTCATGCGAGTCATCTGGATCTTGAAGATTTCAAGCGGTGTCTGGCCCGCGTACCGACTTCCGTCGACATTGGTTTTGCGGGATACTCCGAACCTTGGCTCAATCCGGACTGTACCGAAATGGTGGAGCACGCCTTCGCCAAAGGCCATGGCATCAGGATTTTTACGACGCTGGTGGGAATGAACGGGCAGGACCTGCAGCGATTGCAAGCCTTGCGCTTGGGCGTATTCGTGGTCCATGTTTTCGATGACGGCACCTACATGAACAGCCGCCTGGTCGGAGACAAGTATCGCGATCTGGTTCGTCAACTCGTCGACGCGGACATCCCCTTGATCCGATTCGTGGCCTTGGGCGAGCCCCACCCAGATATAGCCGACATTATTCCTACCGAAGCCCTGATAAAAGCGCGGCCGGTGAGCAGTAGGGGTGGAAGCGTCGACCCTAAGATCGTTGCACCACGTCAGCCAGTGGTCGGAGCCCTAACCTGCGTGGACGCACGACAGTATCGGAATGTTCTTCTTCCAAACGGCGACGTTACCCTGTGCTCTATGGATTTTGAACGGCGTCACGTATTGGGCAACCTTCTATATGAGGGTTACTCCGCTCTGTTTGAAAAACCAGTTTTTCGCGAAATCGTCGACCGCATGAATGGAGCGGATGGTTTTCTGCTTTGCAGGATGTGTGAATTCGCCGACCCAAACGACCGGACCTGAGTGGATGCCGGCCGAGAGGGCGTGCCGGCAGTGCGGATGGCCCCACGACACATGCACCTGCCCGCGACGCCATCGCATTTCGCGTGACGCCAGCATGATTCCGTAGGCGCGGCAGTGGACCCCGAGGCATTTCGGAGACGAGCTCATCGAAAGGTCTTCGCCTTCCAACCGAGCTTGTCGGCCTGCCTGGCTTGGGGTAACGCCGATCACAGGTCAACCTCGGTCGGACGGAAATAGCGTTCGTCGATCCCGATCAGCGCTTGGTTGCTTACTCACGGCCCACCTCGTCAACGCCTTTACCCTCCCAGACTATCTCCTTTTCGACTCGCCTGAAGGCAGCAGCCCCAGCTGCGGCCGGGGATGGTTGCCGTCGCGGTGTCGGGCGAATTGAGAAACTGACCCCCTGACGAAATGAAGAACTGACCCCCTCGGTTATGAGAGGAGGCATGAATGACGATTGGGATTTCGGCGATTCCTGCATTGTCGAGAACGATGCAGGGAGAGGAGATGCTTCAGCCTGAAGAGGTGGCAGCGATGCTGCGGCTGCATGAGCTTGGCTGGGGAGCGAAGCGGCTGGCGAAGGAATTCGGGTGCGCGCGCAACACGGTGCGTCGGTATCTGCGCGAAGGCGGGACTGTTCCGTTTCGCAAGCCTGTGCGGCGGAGCGCGTTTGACGGGCTAGACGATTGGCTGCGGGAGCGCTTCTTCCGCCATGGTGGCAACGCCGATGTGGTGCGCCAGGAACTGGAGAGCGAACATGGGATCGTCATAGGGCTTCGGTCGGTGGAGCTTCGGGTGCAGGGTTGGCGTCGGGAGTTGAGGGTGCAGAAGCGCGCAACGGTTCGGTTTGAGACGGCGCCGGGACATCAGATGCAGATCGACTTTGGCGACACGCGGGCGTGGATCGGCGGCGAGCGTGTTCGGGTGCACCTGTTTGTGGCAACGCTGGGTTACTCGCGTCGGCTGCATATCCGTCCCTCGCTTCGGGAGCGCCAGGCGGACTGGTTGGAGGGGATGGAAGGAGCCTTCCTTCGCTTCGGCGGGGTTCCAACGGAAGTGCTGTTCGATAATCCGAAGGCGCTGGTCGAACATCACGATGCGGCGACGCGGGAGGTGCGCTTCAATGTGCGGCTGCACGCCTTTGCCCGCTACTGGGGATTTACGCCACGGGCTTGTGCGCCCTACCGGGCGCGTACGAAGGGAAAGGACGAACGCGGGGTCGGCTACGTCAAGCACAATGCGATTGTCGGCCGCCGGTTCGAGAACTGGGCGGCGTTCGAGGCGCATCTGGAACGGTGGACGCGCGAGATTGCCGATCAGCGTGTGCATGGCACGACCGGGGTGGCTCCTGCGGAGCGCTTTGCCGAAGAAGCCATGGCGCTTCGCCCTCTGGGCGGACGGGCGCCGTTCGGGCAACTGCGGGATCTCGTGCGCAAGGTCCAGGCAGACTGCGCAATCGACCTGGACACGAACAGTTACTCGGTTCCCTGGCGGCTGATCGGGGAGAGCGTCCAGGTCGTGGTGCTGGGCGGCCGCGTTATCGTGCGTCATGCGGGCGAGGTGGTGGCGGATCATGCGTTGTGCCGCGGACGTCGCCAACGGATTGTCGAGCGCGCGCATCTTGCCGGCGTGGTCGGCGCTGCTGCGCCGGTGCGATCGGCGCCGGTGGATATCGTTGCGCCTTCCGCTCTGTTGCGGCCGCTGGCGGAATATGAGGCACTGGTGGGAGGCAGCTGGTGATGACGACGGTCGATCACGAGATGCTGGTTGGCTCAGCTCGACCGGCTGAAGCTGACCGCGATCCGGGACCAGCTCGATACGCTGCTGGACGAAGCGGCGCGTTCGCAGATGATCTTGCGCGAGGCTTTGGCCTTCCTGGTGACCCACGAGATCGCGCGGCGCGACGAGCGGCGCATCTCTATGGAAGGCAAGATCGCGCGGTTCCCGTTTGTGCGCGAACTCGATGGCTTCGACTTCGACGCGCAGCCGTCGCTGGATCAGCGCCAAATCCGGGAGCTGGCGACCTGCCGCTGGATTGCCCATGGCGACACGGTCCTGTTCCTTGGACCTCCGGGTACGGGCAAAACACATCTGGCGGTGGCTCTCGGGCGCGAGGCGATCCGGCAGAACCATAGCGTCCAGTTCGTCACGGCGGCCACGCCGTGGCGATGCTGGCCAAGGCCAATGACGACGGTTCACTCGAAAAGCAACTGACGACCCTGTCGCGGCCGAAACTGCTGATCATCGACGAGCTCGGCTATCTCCCGTTCGAAGCCAATGCCGCACATCTGTTCTTCCAGCTGGTGTCGCAGCGTTATGAGCGGGGATCGATCCTGATCACCTCCAACCGCTCGGTGGGCGAATGGGGCAGCGTGTTTGGCGATCCCGTGGTGGCAACGGCGATCCTTGATCGCCTGCTTCATCATTCGACAGTGATAACGATCCGTGGCGACAGCTACCGGCTTCGCGAAAAGCGTCGTTCCGGCCTATTGCAGAAGGCCGGAACGACGCTCGGTACCAACGAAACCGCAAAACAATGAGGGGGTCAAATCTTCAGTTCGCCCAGCGGGTCAAATCCTCACTTCGCTTGACACGCGGTAGTGGACGTTCTCGAAACCGATGCGGCCCTTCGCCAGCGCGTCTCCCGGTTGCTTCCGCCTGGCTTACGAACGGGCTTTCCGTCAAGGGCGCCCGCGGCGGCCCGCCCTCTTGACCCGGCGGCTCGGGGGCCAATCATCTCGCGAAAGAGATCGGAATCCGCAGTCTTCTCCAAGAGAGCGCGGCTTTCGCTGTGTCATCGGTCATCAAATAGTTTCTTGAATCAGGTTGGTGTCCGCAGCCCGAGGTTGAACGGCGAATATTGATGACCGCCGCGAAGCCGCTGGCTCGCTACGGCGCTATTGAGGAGCGCGCTCGCGAGCGGCTTCTCGCTACCGCCGAGCTACACAACCTCTGGCGACGCGACCCCGCTGATCTCCTGGGACTCATCCATTGTCCGGAGGCGCTATGGGTAGCGATGGGTGGGTACGTCAACTACCTGATGCCATAGTATCCATGCTTTCGCGGAAGCTTTAGAAGCCATCTTATTGCAGCACATTCTCCGAAGGCGCCTGAATGGAGGGCAACGCAACCTAATAATAGTCGATGAGGATCCCAGCAACAAATCTGCCTCCGGCATTCCGCTTCAATGTTAAGCGACGAACATCTGCCGCAAACCACTAGCCATTAAACAGCTCTCTTTTTTGAACGTCTATGTGCAGAGGACTTAATATGGACACCGACACTTTCACGGCTCATGAATCTAACGTTCGTCGTTATTGCCGGGCGTTCCCCACCGTCTTTACGAAGGCCCTTGGGGCGACGATCTGGGACGAGACGGGTAAGCCCTTTATCGATTTCCTGGTGGGTTCCGGCGCACTCAACTACGGGCACAACAATCCGGATATTATGGCGCCAGCGATTGAATATCTCGTCGGGGAGAACATTCTTCTGTCGCTTGATATGCATACGGCGGCAAAGCGCGACTTCATTGAAGGGTTCGTCGATTGGATCCTGAAACCCAGAGGCCTTTCGTACAAGATTCAGTTTCCTGGGCCGACCGGCACGAACGCCAACGAAGCGGCGCTCGCGCTGGCGCGAAAATACACGGGCCGCTCGAGCGTCATGGCCTTTACGAATGCGTTCCACGGCATGTCGCTCGGCTCTCTAGCGGTGTCGGGCTCGGCCTCAACCAGGGAACTGGGAGGCGTTGCTCGCCACGATGTGATCCGTGTTCCCTATGACGGTTATCCGAACCAAGCATTCGATTCCGCCAGTTACATCGACAGCGTTTTGAGCGACCCGGGGAGCGGCATAGAAAAGCCTGCCGCAATCATTCTGGAGACCATCCAGGCAGAAGGCGGCATGAACGCCGCATCCGCAGCTTGGCTCACGGAAATTCAGCGCATTTGCCGTACTCACGGCATTGTTTTTATCGTCGACGATATTCAGGCGGGTGCGGGCCGAACTGGCGATTTCTTCTCATTCGAGTCCGCGAAAATCGAACCGGATATTGTGTGTCTTTCCAAGTCACTAAGCGGTTCAGGTAGTCCGCTGTCCATCGTTCTGATTCGACCCGACTTGGACATATGGAAGCCCGGAGAACATAGCGGGACCTTCAGAGGCAACAATTTCGCCTTCGTGACGGCAGGAGCCATGTGCAAGATGTGGTCGGATAGGAAATTTACTGCAGGTGTCGAGCGGACAGCCGTCAGGCTGCAAACGCACCTCGATCGCCTGGTTGCGAAACTTCCAAGATACATCGAACAGAAGCGCGGCCGCGGTCTGATGGCCGGCCTGAAATGCCGTTCACCGGCAGTTGTCGGCCGCGTGCACGATGTCGCATTCGAAAATGGCCTTCTTATCGAATCCTCGGGGCCAAATCGCGACGTTATCAAAGTCCTCCCACCGATAACCATCACCGATGCCGAACTCGATCGTGGCATCACCATACTTGAACACGCACTACAGGAGCAAGACAATGTCTAGTCAGATATCTCAAGTGCCAGCCATCTCGCCGGTTTCGATCAAAGAACGGACCGGATCGATCAACACGTCGGAGATCATCTCGGTCCTGAAAGGTGAGCTCACCGCTCTGCACATCAAGCAAGCTTTCAGCACCGAAGTAGCCGAGGAGATCACTACGAACTTTATTGGAAGCTCCGGTCTCAGAGAGCGTAAAGATGGTGTGCCCGGACAATATGTCGGCGCATCTCACTACAGAAAGGATGCAGCCACCTATTTCGCAGACGCCGAAAACGCGCGGCCGTACGTCGATGCCCTTTTTAAGAATTTGGTTGACCCGGTTCGAGCAGTATTCGGGGCGTTGAAGCGAGAGCTTCACAACCAGGGAATCGAATTGCGGCTAGCCCGTTCCGAACACGGCCAGGCCAATGTTTGTCGCGGCCTCAGTTGGTCGGGCACAGGCACCTTTTCCTTGGATCCCCACGACGACGTCGCTCAAGTCTTACGTGCTGGCGATGATTACGAGCTTTCTGCGGTGGCGCACAATACGGTCGCAGCGCTCAACCTCTATCCCAGCATGCCTGAGCAAGGCGGCAATCTGAAGCTCTGGAGCCACAAGCCGACGGTTGCGGACCGGATATCGCAAGGTGTGGAGACCACTGGATATCCCTATTCGGCAGCCTATCTGGAGGCCGTCCCTTACCGCGAGTTCGAGCTCAAAACTGGGGATATCGCCCTAATCGATGGCGGCTTCGTTCACGGGGTTACCGGTCAATCAGGCGACGGAAAGCGTCGCCTGGTGCTGAATTGCTTTTTCGGATTTGCCCGGCCTGACCTTGTTCTCTGGTGGACCTGAAGTTGGACGTCGCACCGTAGACCTTGATCAGCATGGTCGACGAGGCACATCTCGACGAATTGCGCCAGCTGCGGCTGGTGCGGGCGCTGGCGGTGGGCATCCAAGAGAACCGGCTTGAAGCGATCCGTCTGCGCGAGCTCACGAAGGAGAGCCTGAGGGCATTGGCCGCCTGAGCACCGCCCGTGTGTCCGCCGCTCCGCTAGACGGCGGCTGCGCGGCGGACACTCAACGTCACCACTGAATGCCACGCCATTTTAGCAGAACTTGACGCACACAACTCACCAGGCGACGCCGCATCGCAGACTGCAGGGCGCTCCAGATGGTTGAGCCGGAATCTTCTCGTCCATCACGCGCGCCACCTCCTGTTGACCGGTGCGCGAGGCTGCTCTCAGATTTTGCAGCCGCCGATGGGCCGAGGACTCCACGACATAACGCTCGTCTACGCCAACCTCGCCGAGGTTCCGGCGCACTCTCAGCTTTGCCGCATCAGGAGCGTCTCTTCGGCCAGCGCCTGCCATGGTGGCATCTGCGCGGTCTTCGCATCGTACGGTTTGAGATCGAACTGATATGGTGTGCGCTGGCGCAGCATGAACCCCTCCGATGGCGCGTGGTCGGCCCTGGTGCTGTGCCCCGAACTATTCGGCCGTTCCGTCCTGCAGCAAGTCACCAAGACCCCAAAGTACTGGCGTAGTTGCGCCACGCGATTCAGACCGCGCCCGCAGCGGAAAACCTCCCGGTCAGCCTTCTCGATCACCTCATGAATGTGAACACAACCCCGGCCCGAGGATGCGATGGACGAAAACTCGCGTTCCGCAGGTCCGTGGGCGTTGTGTCATCGTGTTGTTCACACTGCGAGGCCGCATTCGTGGGTCGACTATGAGACCCGGCAGCCATAACGGGATTATTGGCGCAATCCGGGCTCAGCGGCCTTACATTACAGAAAAGACCGAGACTCTAATCGTCGCCTGACGACACTTCGGCGGCGCTCACCGCTTCCTCTAGTTCGATGATCCCGAGGCTTACCGCCTTCATAGCAGCGACCGTTCTGCTGCCCGTGTCCAATTTCCGCATTACGTTTTTTATGTGAAAATTCACAGTGTTTTCGGACCTGTTAAGTATTCGTCCTATCTCCCACGACGATTTCCCTCTGGCTGCCCAGAGTATGCACTCTATTTCCCTTGCGGAAAGGACGGGCACTTCTTCGAGTTGGGGGCGTTCCATAATCCCTTCTCCGCAACCGTTTGCACCGAATATTGCGAGCGGCGCACAAAGCTGCGGCTAAGGCTCGGCGCGCCGTCCTTGGCAGGTCGGCATTAAAGCTTTAGCACGGAGTTTCCCCTCGGTGAATTATCGGAACGTAAAATTATATTGATCTTTATATTGCGCAACTTCAAAATGGTGAAACATCTTATATTCTGGATAGTTGTGAATGGGATTACCGAAAGTCTGTCCGACGCAGTTGACAAGGTGGGCTTGGCTCTGGCCAACCCGACGGGAGGACGAACATCTCCCGGGCAATCCTTTCGACTTGCATTGGAAAATCAACCTCACTTCCGGTCCTCGTCGCTTGAATCGGCGGTCCTCGCGGTCGCGTGTATGTCGCGTCCGAGGCCTTCTTGGAACCTGCCGGATGCCACATGCCAAGGGACAACGCGGTGTCGACCGGCAGCTAACGCAGGGCCAACAGTGTTGCCGGAATGGCGGCAGCTCAAACGGTTAGCGTAGCGAGAGTGTCACATAGTGCCACCGAAACTATCGCCAACCCGAGCCCACTCCAGAGAGTTTGAAACTTGGTCGTTGATAGTCGCTCAAGCGTAAGCGCTGTTCCGGTGGCACCTTTCGCTCGTGGTCGTGAGGAACGATGTTCGGAGCCTTTGAGGGCTTCGACACATGACGATTTCAGAGCTTACACTTAAATCCAACGATCCTGAGCCCGCGCGCCGTTTCGAGGTGTTCACGGGTTCCGGTCGGCGGCGCGAATGGTTGCCGGAGGAGAAGGCTCGGATCGTTGCGGAAAGCTACGATGCCGGCGAGACCGTGAGTGCGGTGGCCCGGCGATATGCATTGTCCCCGCAGCAGCTGTTCGCCTGGCGTCGGGCCGCCCGTCAGCCTTTGGCGGAAGCGCCGGCACCGGAATCGCTATTTGTTCCGGCGGTGGTCGCAGCGCCGATGTCGGAGCCGGCGGCAAGGCGGATGCCGGAGCAGCGGAAACGGAAAGCCGCCCGGGATGCCGGCGTGATCGAGCTGGAGATCGATGGCGTCGCCATGCGGGTCGGCCGTGGCGCCGACGCCAGGACGGTGGCGGCGGTGATCCGTGCGCTGAAAGCGCCGTCGTGATCGGGCCGACGGGCGCGGTCAAGGTCATGGTGGCGACAAAGCCAGTAGACTTCCGCAAGGGCGCGGAGGGCTTGGCGGCGCTCGTGCGCGAGACGATGGGCGCCGATCCGTTCAGCGGCGCGGTCTATGTCTTCCGCGCGAAGCGGACTGACCGGATCAAGCTGATCTTCTGGGACGGCACCGGCGTCTGCCTTTATGCCAAGCGGCTGGAGGACGGCGAGTTCCGCTGGCCGAAAGTCCATGACGGCATAATGCGGCTGACGGCCGCGCAGCTGTCGGCGCTGCTCGAAGGTCTCGACTGGCGGCGGGTCCATGAAGCCCGCCGGACCCGCGTTCCGGCGCAGGCAGGCTGATCCGCGACCAAGTGAATCAGCCCGGATTCCACTGTCGCCCGGCGTTGACGAATATGGTCTGATCCGCTCATGGCGATAACGGCTGACCAGCTTCCCGACGATCCGGACGCGCTGAAGGCGATGGTCCTGGCGCGCGATGTCGAGAATGCCCGGCTGATCCAGATCATCAAGGAATTGCAGCGTCACCGCTTTGGCCGAAGAGCCGAGACGCTTCCCGAGGATCAGTTACTGCTGGGGCTCGAAGAGGCCGAACAGATTGAGGCCGCCGGCGAGGAAGAGCAGGAACAGACCGCTCCTTCTGAGCATCAAGCAAAGGCTGCGAAGCGCCGGGCGAACCGTGGCGCGCTGCCGGTCCATCTTCCGCGCGTGGAGATGGTGGTCGACATCGAGGACCATGCCTGTCCGTGCTGCCGCAATGGCTTGCACCGGATCGGCGAGGACGTGAGCGAGCGGCTCGACATCGTTCCGGCGCAGCTGCGTGTGATCGTGGTGCGCCGGCCCAAATATGCCTGCCGCGCCTGCGAGGACGTTATCGTGCAGGCTCCGGCACCTGCGCGGCTGATCGAAGGTGGCCTGCCGACCGAGACCACCGTCGCGCAGGTGCTGGTCTCTAAGTATGCCGATCATCTGCCGCTCTATCGCCAGGCGCAGATCTACGCCCGGCAGGGCATCAATCTCGATCGCTCCACGCTCGCCGACTGGGTCGGCCGCGCCGCTTGGCACCTGCGTCCAGTCCACGAGCGACTGCTGGCGAAGCTGAAGTCCTCGCCGAAGCTGTTCGCCGACGAGACCACAGCGCCAGTGCTCGATCCCGGCCGCGGCAAGACGAAGACAGGCCAGCTCTGGGCCTATGCCCGAGACGATCGGCCATGGGAGGGAGCCGACCCGCCGGGCGTCGCCTATGTCTATGCGCCGGACCGAAAGGCGGAGCGACCGATCGCTCATCTCGCGGGCTTTGCCGGAATCCTGCAGGTCGACGGATATGGCGGCTATCGCGTGCTCGCCGACAAGAGCGGCGTCGTGCTCGCGTTCTGCTGGGCACATGTGCGCCGGCGCTTCTACGAACTCGCCGCGGCCGGTCCCGCGCCGATCGCCAGCGAGGCGCTCCGGCGGATCGCTGAACTCTACAGAATCGAAGATGACATTCGTGGACGATCCGCCGAGCAGCGCCGTGCCACGCGCCAGGACAAGAGCCGCCCGATCGTCGTCGATCTCGAGCCCTGGCTTCGCGAAAAGCTCGGGCTGATCAGCCAGAAAACAAAGCTCGCCGAAGCGATCCGCTACACGCTCTCGCGCTTCGATGGCCTCTCGCGCTTCCTCGACGATGGCCGCATCGAGATCGACTCCAATACCGTCGAGCGGTCGATCCGCCCGATCGCGCTGAACCGCAAGAACGCACTCTTCGCCGGATCGGATGGCGGCGCCGAGCACTGGGCCGTCGTCGCCTCGCTGATCGAAACTTGCAAACTCAACGCTGTCGAGCCGCTCGGCTACCTCGCCGACGTCCTCACCAGGATCGTCAACGGCCACCCCAACAGCCAGATCGACGATCTCCTGCCGTGGGCCTACATCCGGGCTCCCGCGCTCAGGGCTGTGGCCTGAGGACACCGCTTACGCTCAAGCGCTGAGGCTCACGCGTGTTAGAGGCTCTCGAATGTGTAGTATTTGAAACCTCCATTCACCTGGCCGATGAGACGTTCATACGGCATCTGATTCCGGCTCAGATCAGTCTGGCGATACGGTCCATGATCGAGAGTCGGCTTTCGCCACAGTATTCTCACCGGGCGCCTGCACTGATGAGGCACGAACCGTCTTCAACAGTTCGTCTCGCGTCAGCCAAACGAGCCAATCGTCGTCATCTATCCCGTGCGCGGGCAAGTGCAGGACTGATCCGTGTGGCTCCTGATGTAGATACCCATACTGATCGACAACGCCCTTTTGGATGTGCCAATCGGCAACCAGCGCATAGATGAAGTCCGGCGACCATTTAGCCCAGGCTAGTCCAAATGCAATGCGACCGATAAAGGTAGAGAGACCGCGGCCTCTGAAGTCCTCGCGCAACCAGATGTCGCCATGATAGGCGACCAGCCCAGTCATGCTGCGGCCAGTGGGCGCATCGCAGCGAGACGAGGAACCAGACCCGGCTATGAAGGTAGGATCCGCGAACCAGGCTCTCAACGACCC
The DNA here is from genome assembly GCF_004023285.1 of Mesorhizobium sp. M2A.F.Ca.ET.067.02.1.1. Classification (NCBI taxonomy): domain Bacteria; kingdom Pseudomonadati; phylum Pseudomonadota; class Alphaproteobacteria; order Hyphomicrobiales; family Phyllobacteriaceae; genus Mesorhizobium; species Mesorhizobium sp. M2A.F.Ca.ET.067.02.1.1. The sequence goes on along the minus strand of NZ_RZSB01000001.1, from coordinate 19,386 downwards.
AAGGTGCTCAGCAACGTCTGTGTTGGATAGATGATATAGACGCATTGCTTGTACATGCGCTACTCTTCCATACTGATCACGCCCGACGATCCAAAAGGCCTTTCCAGGCGGAAGATAAGAACAGTCGGGACGGAAGCTTGGATACGTCGGTGACTTCCCGGGAAGTCTGCTGGTGATCCCAACGTACTCTTCAAAATCTTCGCCCATGGTAATGTGAAGGCCCATCTTGCGCCCCAACTCGTCTGCCGCACAGATGCACCTCGCAAGCTCTAGGGTCGTGACGTTGCTCTGCATGCCGATGCACCCTTCAGTGCGCTGAACACACGGTGACTTCTAGAGCTTGCGGGAAAGCACTGATACTACGGCATCTAGTAGTTGACGCGTCCGCTTATAGGCGGGAATGACTTTTAGCATGACGAACAGCAAGCGCACGGAACATAGGATATCCTTCGGGATCGTCGCTCGTCCGAGCGCCACGCCGTTAAAGGCGGGCCGCACACGGTCTCGCCAGGGGTGGCGTAACGTGCCGGCGCGAGCTGGAAGAAGATCGGCTAGGTCGCATCGGTGCGATGACTGCAAGATAGCGGCTAAACTTGACGAAATTGCTCACGCGGCCGTCTCGACATTCATTCCGCTTGTCATCCTAGCTGATTCTCGGCCTCTTACCAACTACTAGGGTGTAGTGTGGATTTCCTACGGCACCATGACGTATTTAGCTGCCTGACGAGTGATCCTCTGCTGGGGGGGCCTAATATTGCCCGTTATCCCTCGTCTGAGCATCATGTGAATAGGGGGAGGCTTGTGTGGTTTTCGATTATATCGTGATCGGTGGCGGTTCCTCTGGATCCGTCGTAGCGAGCAGGCTCTCCGCCGATGGACATCGCGTACTGCTCATCGAAGCCGGTCCTGATACGCCCCCGAATGCCGTCCCTGATGACATCTTGGAAGGCAATCCAACACGTGCTTACTTCAATCCTGATTATCAATGGCCTTTACTCGACGCGACCACAGTCCGGGATGGCCGCAAGCCCATTCATTACGAGCAGGCCCGGGTGATGGGCGGCGGCTCCAGCATCAATGCCCAGGTGGCCAACCGCGGTGGTCCCGAAGACTACAATGACTGGGCCTCGAGCGGTGCAGCGGGCTGGAGTTGGGAGGAGGTTCTACCCTACTTCCGTCGCCTCGAATGCGATCTGGATTTCGGCGGCGAATTTCACGGCAAGGCTGGTCCGCTGCCGATAAGACGGGTGCGGCGATCAGACTGGTCCGGCTTTATCCGAGCGGTATCGAGAGCGTATGAAAATGAGGGTATTCATTTCAGGCCGGACTTCAATGGTGGTTTTGGTGACGGCTACTCCGTCGTTCCCTTGACCAACCGAAACGGCCACCGCGTTTCCGCTGCGATGGCCTACTTGTCCGAGAGCGTCCGCTCTCGACGCAATTTGACAATCTTGCCGGCAACGACGGTTGTGCGTCTGGCCTTTTCAGGCCGCACCGTCACGGGGGTCGAGACGGAAAACAACTTCGGCCAGCAGTCGTATCTCGCTTCAAGTGTGATCCTCTGCGCCGGAGCTGTCCACTCCCCCACCATATTGATGCGCTCCGGGGTCGGCCCGGCCGAGCAACTGACAAATCTCGGTATTCCGGTTGTGGCAGATGTAAGAGGTGTGGGCCAGAACCTTCAAGAACATCCAGGGATCGCCGTTTCTGCGTATTTGAAACCAAGCGATCGCATGGCGCCCAATGTGAGCGGCCACATCCAGATGCACGCCCGTTACTCGTCGGGCTACAATGGGTGCCCGTCGACGGACATGGCAATATCGGGAGTTGCGAAGTCGGCCTGGCACCCGCTGGGCAAGCGCCTCGGCTCCCTCTATTTGTGGGTCAACCGAGTTTACTCGACAGGAACGATCGTGCTCAAGGATCGCTCTCATACCGTAGAGCCGCAGGTAGATTTCAACTGGTTGAGCGACAAGCGGGACGCCGATCGACTGAAGCACGGCTTCTGTTTCATGGCCCGCCTACTGAAGCAGGATTCCCTGTCGGCGGTCGCGCTTGACCCTTTTCCCTCAGCTTGGAATGCACGAGCGAAGCAGGTCAGTAAGGTCAATTGCGTTAATTACGGACTCACCTCGGTGCTTGCTTTGCTTATGGACAGTTCTCCACGCTTGCGCCGCGCCCTCATTAGTCATGTCATAACCGATGGTCATAGCATTGCAGATCTTATCAAAAACGAGGAGCATCTCGACCGATTTGTCCGACAGAATGTGACCGGCAATTGGCACCCGACTTCGAGCTGCAAGATAGGGCAAGCCTCCGACCCTGCTGCGGTGACTGATCCGTCGGGCCGGGTTCGGGGCGTTTCGGGTTTGAGGATTGCCGATGCTTCGGTGATGCCGTTCTGCCCCCGGGCCAATACAAACATTCCAACGATCATGGTGGCTGAGAAGATGGCTGACGCAATTTTAAAAGAAAACCGGGAATCACCAGCGAAAAGGTGATCAAAAAACTTCTTGTGGCCGGATTCGTTTTTGGCCAAGCGAATCGAGGTTTATGAGCTGCCAAATGCCAGACAAGTCCCGAAGAGGTAGAACTTGCCGTTGCTTTCACCCACACAAGCTTGGCAATTCCGTCCCTATCAACATGCATACTGATGCTTGCTGTTGCGCATTGCCAACGCACTGGAACGTGGCGGTCATTCGCCTGTATCAACATCGCAAGGCGATACGGGCTGGGTGTACGGCGTCCACACCCTGGCCAGCGTGAATTTGGGCAGATCTCGCGCAGATCATCCAACAGGCTTTCGCATTTGCAGGAAAGTGCTCATCGTCCCTTCTTGAACTCGAGGGCGGTCACAAACCTCGCCTGCTACGGATGTTCAGGGACCGTTAAGTCCAATTGTACAGTAATTTCGCATATTCTTAACATATTTTCTGTTGCGCCGGTGGGTAATCTAGAGGATATTCGCTTCGACAGAGAATAGATCTGTGAATGTAAAACAAGCTTTTGGCTTAAGTAGCCCCACAGGGGCACAGCACCGACGGAGGAGCGACTATGACTACGCTACCGCAAATCTCATTGGCGAAACTGTCATCCGATGCAACGCGACGTGAAGAGCAACAGCGATTATGCACGGCCTGCGAGGAGTACGGATTCTTCTACCTTATCGAGCACGGAATCCCGAAAGAACAGATTACACAAGCGATCGATGCTTCCCGGCGCTTCTTCGCGTTGCCCCTGGCTACGAAGGAACGCTATGGTCACGCCTTTCAAAACGTCCACCCCACCACCGCCCGTGGATACAGTCCGTTGCACGGTGAAATGCTGCATCCCGAGGCCGGACCGGACCCAAAGGAAATGTTCGACCTCGGTATCGAGAATGAAAGCGACCGGCGTCCATTTGCCGGACGCACACGCCTTCCGGACGACGCCTTAGCTCCAGGTTTCGCGCGGAGCCTCCTAGCTTTGCAGGCCACCGTGCTTAATGGCGTCGTCCCGCCGCTCGGGAACGCGCTGGCCGACCTGCTCGATATGGAAAAAGGCTGGTTCCAACGCCATTTCAGCCCGCCGACGGTTCTGCAACGCGTGATCCGATATCCGTCTACCGGTGGCGCGGCCGCTAAGCATACCGACAATGGTTTTTTCACGCTGCTGCTGCAGGAGGAACTCCCCACGCGATCCTTGCAGGTGTGGTTCCACGGGCGTTGGATACCGGCGCCGAGCCTCCCCGATAGTCTCGTTGTCAATCTGGGCGACATGCTTCAGGTGTTGAGCGATAACCGGTTCAAGAGTACGCCGCATCAGGTCGTGCACAGTGGTCCGGCCGAACGAATTTCCCTGCCCTTCTTTATCTATCCCGACATCGATGCTCGCCTGGCTTCGCGGCAAGGCAATCACACCTTTGGTGTCGCGGAGATGATGCTGCGAAACTACGAGTCAATATGGGAAAAGGGGAATGGGGCCGGGCGCGCACGTGAGTTGCAGTAGGTGTTCGGCTTTATGAAACGGGAGCAAACTGCGGCGACGATGTAGCACACCCTGACGTGAGCCCTAGAAGAACTCTCTGAGTGCCGCCGTCGCGTAACGCGGCGGCCTCTAGGCCCTTGGAATTAGGCACGCTGGGACTGCCAAATTGTTTAGATTGCGCCGATCGAGATCCTAGCGCTGCGCTGAGGCGAGGATTTCTGACGCGGAAACTGAGCGATTAATCTGGATGCAAGGAGATAATTATAACCAAAGGGAGTGTTTGTCTGGGTCGAGCCGTGCCCGCACGAGCACGAACTCCAGCTTGGCCTCTGGAACTACTTCGCTACCGGAAGGCCTCTTTTCCAAGGGGGTCATCTGTCAGGCATCGCTTCGCTCGCCACGGACGGAAGCCATTTTTGTGGTCCTCGTCTTTGCAGCGCTAGTCTCGCCTGACCAGGTCAACTTCAAGGCCGATGAGGCGCATTCGAGATCCTGGCAACCTTCAAGGAAATGAGAAAAGCCAATGTGCGCGAGGCATGATTTCAACAACGCATTAGAAGTAACTCAGAATTGGATCAGCGATCTGATGTGGAGACTTCGCTGGCATGATCGCGAGCGGGTCTACCAAGCTCTGATTGCGACGCTGCACGCTCTGCGCGACTGCCTGGATCGCGACCACGCCGTTTACATGGGCGCACGGTTGCCAGCTTTGCTTCGCGGCTTCTACTACGAGGGTTGGAATCCCGGCCGGCGCGCCAACGCCAGAAACCGGAATTCATTTCTCGAACGGATCCACGTCGGCGTCCAGCGAGACCCGGCGGTCGATCCGGAAGTGGTTGCCCGCTTAGTGCTGGCCCAATTTGTCGACCGTTTGTCCAGAGCAGAGGTCAAGCGTGCCAAGGCTGCCACTCCAAGAGTGCTGCAAAACCTTTGGCCCTGAGACGGGCGTCTGCCCACGAGCGCCCGCTGTCCGCGTGGCACTTGGTTCCTTAACGCTGGCCTTGGTTTGGGCAGGGATTGAGTTTGGCCCGGAGGTGTAGGGGGCGGGCCGCAAGGTTGGAACTCGTCGCGGGCATCCCCCGATCCTAGTAATGCCCCGATCGAGCTCCAGAATGCGTTTGAGTGTGATTCAACAAAATGATCGAATGAGCCGAAGCTGTCGATCGCCCTGGCCGAGTTCGTGCCACAGCAATCAACCAATCGGCTGGCCGTGCGAGTCGTCCACTAATCCGCCGGCGTCTGGTTGCTGACGAGCATGCAGGAAACCCGCCGAGCGGCTCCCGCCACCAAGGTCGACGCGTAGCAGCGGTGCTGAGTGGACAACTGGTTGAGCCCTTTGGAAGGATCAGCCTATGTGACGAAAGGCAAAGCAATGACCACGCCAATCAGCTTGATGACAGGCGAGCACACCGATATCTATGTCGACGGCGAGCTCCGGCCGGCCCATTCGTCGGCTAGGATTCCGGTCGTGAACCCGGCGGATGAGCTGGAATTTGCGACAATCCCCAATGGCGACAAGCACGACGTTTCTGCGGCAGTGGATGCCGCACGTGCGGCGTTCCGGAACTCCGGGTGGCCTCAGCTGCCGCCGTCGCAGCGAGCCCATTATTTGCGCAGACTCGCGCGTGCAATCGAGGATCGCGCCGAGCAGCTGGGCGCCGTTGTCACGGCGCAGATCGGGATGCCCCTGGTAAGCTCCGTGCAATCCAATGGGAGCGGCACATCGAAATTTTACCGCTACTATGCCGAGCTTGCCGATCAACTAGAAGTCGAATCCGAGCGCATAGGACACGAGTTGCGAACTGTCATTCGGAGGGAGCCGGTAGGTGTTGCCGGATTGATTGTACCGTGGAACGGCCCTCAGGGCGCAATCGCATGGAAGCTGGCACCAGCGTTGGCCGCTGGTTGTACGACGGTCGTTAAGCCCGCACCGGAAGCATCACTGGACTCATACCTGCTCGCTGAAGCCTTAGGCGAGGCAGGCATTCCCCCCGGCGTCGTCAATATCGTGTTCGGTGCGCGCGAAACAGGAGCATTGGTTGCGTCGCATCCGGGTGTCGACAAAGTGTCATTTACCGGTTCAACGCACGCTGGTCGCCAGGTTGCACTGGCCTGTGCCAAGCGCTTCGCGCGCGTTACGCTCGAGCTTGGCGGCAAGTCGGCGGCGTTGCTGCTCGAGGATGTCGATCTTGACACGTTTCTCCCCTTAGTCGCGCCGGCGTGCATCCCATTCAGCGGTCAGATCTGTCACGCCCTGACCCGCGTCCTTGCTCCGCGCGCACGGTACGACGAAGTCGTCGAAGGAATTGCGAACAAGGTGGCTGGGCTAGTCGTGGGCCACCCGCTCAATCCAGCGACGCAGGTCGGGCCACTGGTGGCGAAGCGGCAGCGTGTTCGCGTCGAGGAGTACATTGCATCTGGATGCGTGCAGGGCGCGAAGGTCGTTACCGGCGGTCGGCGTCCGCAGGGACTTGACGTCGGATATTATCTCGAGCCAACGGTCTTCCGTGATGTCGACACATCTATGCGGATCGCGCAGGAGGAGATCTTCGGGCCGGTGGTGTCTGTGATCCCGTACCACAACGAGGAGGAGGCGATCGCGATCTGCAACGGCACTACGTATGGCCTGGGTGGTGCGGTGTTCACGTCCGACCCTGAGCGGGGCATGGCGATTGCGCGCCGAGTGGAGGCTGGTGTTGTCGGCATCAACCGTTACGCGCTTCACATCGACGCGCCATTCGGCGGTGTCAAGGAAAGCGGCCTTGGTCGGGAACTCGGACCTGAGGGGCTGGCAGCATTCCTCGAGATTAAGTCGATCTTTCCGGCCCAACGGTCGAGTGCAGTGTAATGCGTGCCCAACTGCGCGGGACTAGTGAGGTTATTGAAGTGCAGGGATTGGCGTTGGACGCGAGAACCAGAACCTGAGCTCAAAATTTCCAGGCTCGCGTGTTTTTGCTTATTGGCTTCGCCTGTCCGTGTGCCGCTTCGGCCCGCGTGGCCGCCAATGCCGAAGCATCAGCTCGTAGGCACGCTCGGCATTCTCGGCCACGCTTTATCGCTGTTTCGCAAACTCTTCACGTTGTAGGCGTGAGCCGAACCGCGACGACCGAGACCGCGGTCGCCCGGCGCGCCAGCCTTGAGAGCGAGCTGCCTCTGCTTTGCTGCCACCAACGCCGCGCGAGCCCAGAAGTAGTCCTGCTCTTTCGTCAGCAGATGCCTCATCAACATCGTGAGCTTGCGGGCGACCGCCACGGCTGCGACCTGATGGCCACGCTTGTTGCGGATGCGCAGAAAGAAGGCTCTGAGCAGACCAGGCGCTTCGCCGCAGACCGGGCGCCTCGACCAGCATGGCGCGGGCGTGGGAACGCCCATGCTTGCTGATCCGCCCATATTGCGCCAAGCCGAGACCGGATTGGCGCGCGCGGATTGAGGCCGAAGTAGCTCACCAGCCTCTGCGGTTGCCGGAACCGCCGATGTCGCCCACGGCGGCGATGATACCGCTCGCGACCATCGCATTGAGCCGGTCGTCGTCTGAAGCCGCCGGCTTGCACATCATCAGCCGCTTCCCAGGCGATGTCGCGATCGAGGTCAGCCAGATCTTCGGCCAGGCGATCGATCTCGCGGATGTGTGACGATCGCGGCCCCGCTCGTTGTCAGGAAGCACCTGCCGCTCGAGCCAGGCGAGCGGCACTTTGCACGAGGTGCGCCTGCAGGATGCATCTCGTTCTTCACGCCCGTCCGATGCCGCACGGCCTGGTTGCACCGCGCGACCAGACCGCGAAGCCGCTCGGCCCGCTCATCGGGAACCCAGACCTCAAGCAGAAAGCCGCTGGCATGGAGCTGCGCCAGAACGCCGGCATCGATCTTGCCGGTCCTGATACTGGCATGGGCGATCGCCTTCACCTGCATCGGGTTGGCCACAATCACCCGGCCGACATAGGGCGACAGAACCCGCACTACCGCCATGCGTCGCAAACTGCGGCCAACCCCTTTTAGTCCCGAGCGGGTCATGTCGACCCGTCCGTGATGGCGCAGCCGGCCGTCTTCCCAAACTACCACCTTCGCAAAGGTGCGGTGGATATCCATTCCAATCACACATCTGATCGGCTCCCTCTCCTCAAACAGTCGGGAGCCAACGGACGGCACACCTACGGATCCGCGCTCTCGGCGCAACCGGGCAAGTCGCAGGGAACGCGAGTCGCAGCTCATCGAATTGATCGGTCTGCCCGTACGTGCTCCCGGCGCTCCTGTCCCGGATGGCCGCACCATCCCCGAAAATCGCTCATCTCCAGCGGGGATCGGATCGCGCCGTCATGGGTCATACCGGTTACAAACGCCACGAGGCGTTGAACCAAACGCGGTCATGTCCCAATGCCCGCAATGAACCTGCTATACTGGTTCTCAACCACGCCGCCGAGGAATGGAAACGCGCCCCGCGCGAGTGGTTCATGGCCAGGACACAATTCGCCGTCGTCTTCGGCGAAGGTTCGTCAGCTATGAAGCCGCCGATTTCGCCTTCGCCGATCACCGCCGTATCCATAAGACCGTCGAGCACGTCACGAGGAGCGCCGCCCAACGCCTCGAAAGCAGCGGCCTGACAGCGTATAAGCAGCAGCAGATCCTGTCGAAGCGGGCCAAATCAAGCGGCTGAAGCCGAGCACCAGAGAGAATAGCTGCGTGTTTCGGTAATTCCCGGACATCCTTTTCGCTAAATCCCGGACAGTGATTTCAGTAATTCGCGGACAGCGATTCCGCTAAATCCCGGACAGTTTTCGGAAGCGGATTTAGCGGTCGGTTCTTGGCTGCGCCGTTCTGGCAGTTTGGCCTCTCACGATGATGTTGAGAGGGGCCATGCCGAGACGGAAGCAAGCGAGACGAACGAGCGTGAGGGACATCCAAGCGATGTTGCGCCTGACCCATGAGCAGGGTCTTTCGGTGCGTGAAGTGTCGGAACGGCTGAAGATCAGCAAGACGACAGTATCGACCTATTTGCTACGGGCGCGGAAGGCCGGGCTGTCATGCTGGCCTTTGCCGCCGCGACGCGACACTTGAGCGGCTGCTGTTTGGCCGTGCCGGTCGTCCGCCGCAAGACCTAAGCGAACCGAACTTTGCGCTGATCGCCAGGGAGTTGAAGCGCAAGGGGGTGACGCTGACGCTGTTGTGGCAGGAGTATCGCGCCGCCCACCCCGACGGCTACGGCTACACCTGGTTCTGCGAGCACTTCGCCGCTTTCGAGCGCCGGACGAGCGCGACATTCCGCAACCGGCATGCGGCGGGCGCGGTGATGCAGACGGACTATGCCGGGCAGACGGTGCCGGTGATCGATCCGGCGACCGGCATCATTTACCCGGCGCAGATTTTTGTCGCGGTGCTGGGCGCCTCCAATCTGACCTTCGCCTTTGCCAGCTCCAGCCAGAAGCTGCCGGACTGGATCGAGGGCCAGGTGCGAGCGCTCGCCTTCTTCGGCGGCGTCACCAGAGCGATCGTGTGCGACAACCTGAAGGCCGGTGTCGTCAAGGCGCTGTGGTTCGAGCCGAGGCTGAACGCGACCTTTGCCGCGATGGGCACTACGACACCACTATCCTGCCGACCCGCAGCCGCAAGCCGCGCGACAAGGCCAAGGTCGAAGGCGCGGTGCTGATGTCGAGCGCTGGATTCTGGCGCGGCTGAGGAACCGATCCTTCTTCTCGATCGCCGAGCTCAACGCCGTGATCGCCGAACTGCTCGAGGAGCTGAACAACCGGCCGATGCGCCATGTCGGCCAAAGCCGCCGCGAACTGTTCGGGGAGATCGAGCGGCTGCCTTGAAGCCGCTGCCGGCGGCACCGTTCGAATACGCCGAGCGGGAAGTCGGCGAAGGTCCATCCTGACTACCATGTCGAGGTCGACAAGACGTTTTACTCGGTGCCGCACCGGCTGATCGGGCGCACCGTCGAGGTGCGGCTCACGCATCGAGTGGTCGAGATCTTCCACGATCACCAGCGTGTCGCCAGCCATGTCCGTCGCTCGCAGCGTTCCGGCCATGTCACCGTCAACGAACACATGCCCAAGGCGCACCAGCGCTACGCCAACACCACGCCGGCCAGCCTGATCAGCAGGGCGGCCAGGATCGGCCCCAACGCCGCCATCCTGGTCGAGCGCATGATGCGCGAGCGGCCGCATCCGGAACAGGGATACCGCTCGGCCATGGGCATCCTGTCGCTGGCGCCGCGCTATGGGCCGGAGCGTCTCGATGCCGCCTGCGAGCGGGCGCTGCTGATCAACGCGATCGCCTACTCCTCCGTCACCGCCATCCTCAAAGCCGGCCTCGACCGGGCCAGCTCCGCAGAACCGGCAAAGCCGACACCCCAGCACGCCAATATCCGCGGCTCCACCTATTACCAGTGAAGGAAAGGAAGAAAGAATGCTGACGAACCCCACCCTCGACCAGATGCAGGCCCTCGGTCTGGCCGGCATGGCTGCCGCCTGGCGCGAACTGGCCGACGCAACAACGCCAACGAGCTCAGCCGTGACGAGTGGCTCGGCCTGATGCTCGACCGGGAGGTCGCCATGCGGGCCGACAAGCGCGTCCGGAACCGGCTCGCCTCAGCCAGGCTGCGCTTTCCCGAAGCCTGCATCGAGGACATCGACTTTGCCGCGCCGCGCGGACTCGACCGGCGCAGCACCATGGCGCTCGCCCAGGGCGAATGGCTGAAAGCGCATGAAAACCTGATCGTCACCGGCCAGACCGGAACCGGCAAGTCGTGGCTGGCCTGCGCCTTCGGCCGGCAAGCGGCACGGCTCGATCATTCCGTGCTCTATGCGCGCGTGCCGCGCCTGTTCGAGGATTTGGCGCTCGCTCGTCTCGATGGCCGCTTCCCACGCCTCATCGACAAACTCACCCGCGCGCAACTGCTCATCCTCGATGACTTCGGAACCCACAGCCTCACCGACCAACAGCGCTTCCATCTGTTCGAAATCGTCGAGGAACGCTATCGCCGCAAATCCACCCTGATCACCGCCCAGGTCCCGGTGGCAAGATGGCATGACCTGATCGCAGACCCCACCGTCGCCGACGCCATTCTCGACCGGATCGTGCACAACGCCCACCGCATCGTGCTCCAGGGCGACAGCCGCGCCCCTCTTGACCGGCGCCGAAAACGGCGAAATCAATCATCCGTGAACGCAACAAGGCACCCAAGGACCGACGCCGCCAGACTGTCCCGACATTAGCGAAACCACTGTCAGGAATTAGCGGAACCCCTGTCCGGCTTTTGCGAAATACGCAAATAGCCAGATGATCCTCGGTGTCGTTGGTTCGTCGGTGAAGACGACATGTGAGGCAAAGTCGACCTGCGCCTGCTCGCCGGGCGTGGTCTCGAAGAATCCTATCCGCGCTCCTATGCCTTTTCCCGTTCGTCAACAGTGGGCAATGGCGTTATCGACCAACCAATTGAGGCGACGGCACGCTGGACTATCGCTTCCGTCTGAGCATAGGTGGGTGAAGCGGCGACGACATGCCCGATGCAGTCTCGGTAATCGCCTTTCCTTACGATTGGCGCCTTAGACTTAACATACAATCTTATCTCTGCGACACCTAGTAAAGCAGCTGCCCGGCCAGCGCCATCGGTCCAATCGAGGGTGCCATCGCTATCAGCAACAAGAAATCGCCCAACCGCAGTCCGCGAGTCTCTTTTGCGCAAGTTCGGCTCATCGCCGATGACAAGCTTGATGTGCTCGGTAATGAGATCGACACCGTGAGCAAGCTTAATCAGTAGAGGAGTGGGCGCACCACTAAGACGCGGATTGACTTCAATGACGACTGGGCCACGTTTGGTCAACCGGAGTTCAACACTTTTTGGCCCCCAGTCAAGGCCGAGAGCTGGCAAACAGCTGAGCGAAACATCGGCCATACGCTCATGCTCCTCATCAGTTAGCGGGGCCGGAAAAGTGCACTCTCGATAGACGAAGTGCGGTGGCGGATGGTAGTCAGCGGCGACAATCCCCACGACCTCATGTCCCATCACTGCAGCGACATACGCAGGGCCTTCTGCGAATTCTTCGACCAGCACTCTTGGCGGAGACCGCCATATGTGCCTCCCCTCCAACAGATAGGCCGTATGTTCGGCCAGCTCATCGGGGCTGCGGCACAATCGGACACCCATGCTGCCACTGCCTACGGCTGGCTTAACAATCACGGGAAGGCCGATCTCCGCGGCAGAGCTTTCTACGTCCGTCGCATTCGCTGCCAGGCGATAAGCAGGTATTGCAACGCCGGCCTCTGCGAGGAGCTGACGTTGAACGAATTTGTCGTAGCATTGTTCAATCGACGCGGGATCGGGACCCGGTAGATCAAAACACCGGCAGAGCTTACCAACTGTGGCAGAGACCGACTCGTCGTGGCCCGCAAAGCCGGTGATGCCGGCAATGCCAAATGTGGCATGCAGCCGGGAACATTCCTGGATTAGCGCATCGAGATTGTCTATATCGACACGAATTGTCTGAAGGTTTTCCGCTGCAAGATATTCGTACTGAGTCGGATCAGCCGACAGTGTAATCGGATGTAAACCAAGACGCTGAGCCGCTTGGACATAGAGCTGACCATTACCCCTATGACCTTCGATCAGGATGAGCGCTTTCCTTGCCATTGGCTGTCTCCTACGTTGTGTTCCTGCGACTTGCAGGAGCAAAAAATTGGCATCAGCCCGTTCGGCTTAGCCTGACCTCAGAAGTGAAAGTACCATCGCCGAGGATTTGCGGTTGCAAAGATTGTGTATTTTTATGCGAAGGATCTGCAACGGCTGGCCTAGCGGGTAGTGTGCCGAGAGTTCGGCAATACGCTGAGGGAAGCCCCACGAATGTGACACCCGCCTTGGAATTAATCTTTCATTCTCGATTGAAGACAAGTCATGCGAGGCGTGGAGCCAGCTTGGGTCGGCCTATTGCGGGGCGGTGCGGTAGTAGCTTAGTTTCGACGTTGAGGCTTGGGCAAGGTTCAGAGCTGACACGTCTGATCGGGGTGCCAAGTCGTCTCAAGTGAGCGGGCCGAACACGTGGATAATCAGATCGAGCTTCGCGCCCTCAGGCATTTCATCCGAGTGTCCGAACTTGGCAGCATCAGCCGAGCTGCGGTCGAGTTGCGCATAGCGCAACCCGCTTTATCCAGGCAAATGCGTCGCCTGGAGGAAACGCTCGGGGTGCAATTGTTCATTCGCGATGGCCGCGGAGTGAGGTTGACGGAAACTGCCGCCAAGCTCCGCGACGAAGTTGCGAATGTCTTGCTGCGGCTAGACAACGCTTGCCTTCAAGCTCGGATCGATGAAGGGAGTCCCTCCGGCGTCATTCGCGTGGGAGTTCTGCCCAACCTGGGTCCAACCTTCATGGCGGAGCTTATTTTAGGCTGCCGTCAACAATTCCCCCGTGTTAAGCTGAAATTGATCGAGGGGTTCACCTATCAAACCGCGAACTGGATCCAGAGCAAGCAGATCGATCTAGGCTTCGCTTACGATGTCGATAGTTATCGCCATCTGAGTCCCGAATTCCTCTTCAAAGAAAAAGTTTATTTGGTTGGATCAACAAAGAATTGGCCCTTCGGTGAGAGGGTCTTGTTGTCTGAATTGGAGGGCCTTCCGCTGATTATTCCGGCGCCGCCGAGTTACACGCGGCGACGCCTGGAGGCAGCCGCACACGACCAACAGCTGGAATTGACATTCAAGTACGAGATCGACTCGATACCTCTCATTAAGCGAATGATTGCACTGGATGAAGGCTACGGGATTTTTAGTCGTGCGTGCTTGTGGGAAGATCTCGAAGGCCCGAATCTATCTGTCGCGGCGATTGAGCGGTCTTCGCTAAGCTTTGAATTGGCGCTAACAACCGCATATGGGACAATACTGCCGCCCGCCGCACGGCACATCATATCATTTGTTGAGCAGATGGTTCGACGTTATGTCGAGCTCGGGCGCTGGTCGGGCGAGTTTATCACTGGCGGCCCGAGTTCATCGACCAACACTTGAAGTGGCTGGAGCACCGGCGGGCCGCTGGCTAACTGACTATTTTGTGATCGCCTGCAACGCACCTACTCGCGAGGTGGTTGCCGATCTTCGGAGGGCGCAGGTGTGCTACTGGCGCGCTTCCATTCTATTCGTCAATTGGTAGAGCCAATGATGCCTTAATTCGATCCATTACGACCATGGTTTTAAAGCCCTTGATATCGGGGTGCTCATGAAAAAAGCGACGGGTAAATGCCTCGTACTCGACCATATCACGCACCGAAATTGCGAGAACAAAATCTGCCTCACCTGTCACGTAATATCCGTTCATAATCTCGGGCGTGCGCCGGATCGCTTGTTTGAAACGATCGATGATGTCAGCGCGATCGCGCTCTAAAGTGATAGAGGCTAGCATGAGCATGGGCCTGCCGATCGCTTCTGGCGAGATTACAGCAACATCTGCCTGAATTACGCGCGCATCTCGAAGTCGCTTCAATCGCCGCTGGCATGCGGTTGCCGAAAGGCCTGCAAGTTCGCCCAATTCCTCTGTGGTAAGGCGATTATTACGTTGTACGGCAATGAGGAGTTTCCGATCAATTCGGTCCAAGTCTGGCGGCGGGGTATGCAACATTGGGGCTCCTCGCAGGAAAACTGCACGTTCTTGCCAATATTAGCCCAACTTCTGCGATGTGTCGCTCATACCGATTCCATATATCCGTTATGCGCTGGCTGTCTCCGGGTCGCCTGGCAGGGCGCGGACGCCCAATACGACCGCGTGACTGGGAGCGGCCCGGCTGCTACGGGTGAGGCCATCATCGCCCTCGGCGCATCGGAAGAGGCATGGTATCGATTTCTTGAGATGCGCCCGTCATCGGACCGATCCACGCCAATGGATCGAAGTTTTTTTATGTTGCCCCGATCATCTTAGATGGCAGTGGCGAAGGAGGTTACGGTGATACGTGATGCCGTGTGATGCCTGGGCCGGAAATGGGTGGGTCGGTGCCACTTGGGCTCCTCCTCGGCTGCCTTGAGGCCGCAGTTCACAGTTGCGCTCGGCGGCTTCGACTTCCACCGCATCCTGGCGGCGCGACATGCGATGCGGTGCTGCGATGCTGTTACCCGCAAACCAGCACTACTCGCTCAGCGAATTTGCAGAACTCTAGGCAAATACGGCCAGCACATGGACGGTGCCACAATCCAGTACCTGTTTTTCCGTTCCTTTGGTCTGTCCAGTGGAGGGACAGCGCCCAAAAAACGCCGGTTTCCTGCGCGACAAAGTAAAACTTTGCGCAGCATGGTGACCGCGGGCTTGGTAGGGTTGGGGCGCTCGCTGGCAGGCTGCAGTTTCCGCACAGCGCTTCAAGGCCTGCGGCTCGTCTTACGTCAAGGAAAAAGATGATCTCTGAACGCAGCATTTCAGTCAGTGGTATCGGGACCTCATACTATGAGAGCGGAATAGGCGAGCCTATCGTATCCCTGCACGGTGCCGGCTTCGGCGCAGACGGAAAAAGTTCCTTTGTGCGTCAGCTCAACGACCTATCCGATCAGTTCAGGGTTATCGCGGTAGATCAACTGCAGTGTGGCGGGACCGATTATCCCGCCGATCAAAAATTCGTAAATCGCCTTGGTCGTGTAGACCACGTGATTGGCTTCATCGAAGCGCTGGGGTTGAAGCAGATCACCCTCGTCGGTCATTCAGAAGGGTCATTCGTCGCCGCGCGGGTCGCGATCCTGCGTCCGGATCTTGTCTCGAGGCTTGTATTGCTGACAGCCAGTTCCGTCTCTCCGGCCTATGGGGACGACCGCGACGAAACTTGGTGGCAGGCCTATACGGAAGCTTACGACAATTCCAGTCCGATGCCGAGCGAAGAGGAATACGTCGCCGCCTGGCGAAAGAGCACCCGCGCCTATGGGCAGGATGTGGAAGAGGCTAAGAGAGAGGCCTATCGGCGGGCCGCGGCGCGCGGGCAATACGAGATTCTCCAGAGCCTGCCCGAAGAAGAAACCAATCTCCGTCTGTATGTTGTGCTGCAGCAAACCCATGTGTTCCCGTACCTTGATCGGCTTCGGGCCGAGACATTGATTATCTGGTCCAAGAACGACCCCACCGTGCCGCCTGACCGCGGTATAAAGCTGGCAAAGCTGATCAAGAATTCGGATTTCCACCTGCTGAACAATGCGGGGCATGACGTCCAGATCGACCAGAGCGAAGCAGTGAACAGACTCATCCGGCACTGGACTGCTAAATCACCAACTAAGGGAAACTAGCAACTGTTCGATCCCAGGTGGCTGCGGGGGCGAATACTGCAACGCCCTTGCGCCGGGTGCGCCATCTGTTTCTGAGGAAGAGATATGCAGAACAAACTGATGGTCGCTCAATCAAAGCTGATTGGCAACGCATGCCATGGCAATCTCGACCCGGGGGCAGGGGCAGTTGTACCTACATGTTTGCCGGTATTCTGTTAATTAGGGCAGGAGTTTTGACGATGGATTTGACGGCGCAACTCATCAGGCACGTTATTGAAACGCAAAAAGAGACAATACCTAAGGAGTCGATTGAACGCGCGAAACTTTCCATTCTCGACACGCTTGCCAGCGCGATCGGCGGATCGGATGACCAGATCGCGCACTTCGCTCGTCGGCTGGGCAGCTTGTCCGGCGGCAAGGCAGAATGCACCGTCTGGGTTTCTGGAGAAAAGCTTCCTGCCTGCTTGGCGGTCCTTGTCAACGCCACCACAGCTAGAGCCGTCGACTTTGATGATACCTACGAGCTTTGTATCAACGGCTGCCACGCCAGCGCTTACAATGTGCCGCCGGCGCTGGCGCTCGCGGAACGCGATCCTTCGATTACCGGGAGCGAATTGCTCATCGCATTAGCGACGGCTATGGATCTGCACATGCGTCTTGCGCGTAGCGTGACGAGCCATTCTTTGAAAACCGGCCGCGATAATATTGTCGCAGTGTGGGGCACCACCGCGGTTAGCACAAAATTGCTGCGGCTCGATGAAGAGAAAACCCGTAATGCATTCGGCATCGCTTACGCCCACGCCGCCGGGGAAGTACAGATGTATGAGGAAGGCGCGCACACTGTGGCGCTGCAACAAGGATTGCGGGCGCGTTCGGGGGTGGAATCGGCCCTGTCTGCTATGGTGGGTTTCAACGGTCCGCGGGAGCCGTTCTTTGGTAAGTATGGCTTCTACAGAGCCTTCGAACCGAGCTACGACGTCGATTTGCTTATGGAGAAGCTTGGTGAGGATTATGTGAACACTGAGATCAGCTTCAAAGCTTGGCCGGCTTGCAGGGCTATGCATCCCGGGATCGATGGACTGAAGCAATTGCGCGACAAGCACGGCTTCAAGGGGGAGGATATTGTCTCACTTGAGCTCGGGGTGAACCGTCTCGTCGCTGAGAGTTATGTGGTACAGCCGCGCGACCAAAAGTGGAACCCAAAGGACCCGGTCGTCGCGCGCTTCAGCCTGCCTTACGTCATCTCTGTCGCGGCCCAACACGGCAGAGTAGGAATCAACGATTTCCATCCGGAAGCATTTGAGGATCCGGCTGTGCGCCGCATCATGGCTGTCACGAAGATTGAAGTTGATCCAGAGATCGATCGTACTCACGGTCTGCATCAAAATTCGCCGACAGCAGTTACTGTGAAGCTAAGGGGCGGCGCAGAACATTTCATTCGGATTGACAAGCCATTCGGCCATCCGGACAATCCGGCTTCGCTCGCCGATGGCATGCGTAAACTCAAAGCTTGCGCCGAAACGTCCATGTTGCCGTTCTCCGATACACAGCTCGAGTCGATTGGGGAATTCGTCGAGGACCTTGATAGGCGGCCCACGTTGGCACCGCTATTCGAGCTGCTTGTTGGCGGTAAGTAGTCACGAACGTGCGAAATCAATGCTGGATCTCGGCCGCACTGGCTGCGCGCTTGCGATGTTGCTCGCAGACGAAGCCAAGCGCAACCGTTCGCGGCCTCAGCACGGCGTGGTCTTCGCTGGAAAAGCATATCGTATTCAGAAAGCCGCTTAACCGAAGGTCGATCGGACGGACTTGAAGGTGCTGAAGACATTCAACTCGACGTATACGGGGCGACGGTTGCGTGTTTGAAGCCGGCCCCGCAGTCGTCTGCTACTCAAGACGTCCACCACGAAATTCATGCATCCAAGGCGACGGCTCAAGGAGTGAGCCCGTCGGCCGGCCTGGAAGGCGGCTTTACGCTTTTCCTGGTTGCCCGATCACGTCGGCTCACGTCGAATGTCCGGCGCTTACGGTTGTGATAACTCCGCTCAATTCCCCGTGTTTCAGACCGGTCATCTGGGCGATCGTGCGCGAATGACGCCTTAAACGCCGATTTCCTGCGGCGTTAGAAGGACAGTTCGTTCAATGCGGCACATTGGTGCTGGTACTGTACTCAAAATAGAGGCCGCATTGTCCGGCCCCAAGGGAACATGTCTGAAATGAGGAGCATCCAAATGTCGCAGGAACTTGACTATCTTAGCCTCCGTGTCGCTGCGGGCGGGCTGAGCCGGCGTGAATTTCTCGGCCGTGCGACGGCGCTCGGCGTGAGCGCCGCCTTCGCCAACTCGCTTCTTGCCGGCGGCGCGAAGGCGCAGGTGCCGCAAAGGGGCGGCATTCTGAAAGCCGGCCTCCAGGGCGGTGCGGCGACCGACAGCCTCGACCCAGGGGCCTTCTCAGCCTCGGTCGCGATTGCCTTCAGCAAATGTTGGGGCGAGTTGCTGATGGAACTGACCCCCGACGGTGGCGTCGAAAGCCGTCTCGCCGAGGAAGTCGGTTCGTCCAAGGACGCCAGAACCTGGACGATGAAGATCCGCAAGGGTGTCGAGTTCCACAACGGCAAGACCGTTACAGCGCAAGATGTGGTGGCGACACTTGAGCGTCACTCCGACGCGAAATCAAAATCCGGCGCGCTGGGCTTGCTAGGGACCATCGACACGATTAAGGCGAATGGCGACGAGGTCGTGGTGACGCTGAAGGGCGGCAATGCTGATTTCCCTTATATGATGACCGATTATCATCTCGTCATTCAGCCAAACGGGGGCAAGGACGATCCGGCCGCCGGCATCGGCGCCGGCCCCTACAAGGTCACGGTCAACGAGCCGGGCGTACGGCACGGGGGCGAAAGATTCAAGAACTACTGGCAGGGCGACAAGCGCGGCCATGCCGATCAGATCGAGATAACCGTCATCAACGACGCCACGGCGCGCATTTCGGCCTTGCGAAGCAACCAGGTCCACATGATCGACCGCGTAGAGCCGAAGGTCGTCGACCTGGTCAAACGTATCCCCGGCGTGACCGTCCAGAACGTTTCGGGGCGCGGCTACTATTGCTTAACATGTTCTGCGACACGCCTCCCTTCGACAACAACGATCTCAGGATGGCGCTCAAGCTCGCCATGGACCGCGAGCAGATGCTCGACAAGATCC
>NZ_RZSB01000019.1:0-26014 GCF_004023285.1 Mesorhizobium sp. M2A.F.Ca.ET.067.02.1.1 | reverse complement strand
GACGAATACCTAGTATATTGGGTGGCAGTATATTAGGTGGCCGGCGACTCCTCACGCATGATCTTGCGGGAGAGAGTAGCGAAGAATCTACGCCGGCTGAGACATGCCACTGGCTTGTCGCAGGAGGAGCTCGCTGATCGTGCCGACGTCAATCGCAACTATGTCGGTATGCTTGAGCGCGAGGAGCACGCAGCTACCATCGACATGCTCGAAAAGCTCGCCGCAGTTCTGGACGTCGATCCCATCGAGTTCTTCCGCAAAGACAATTGATCAGCCATGGAGCGCCTCAAAGGAATCCGACCTCGGTCGCTGCCCGATTTCCAGTGAGCCAAGGAATCCCGATAGAGCACCTCGACTTGATGCGGTGGCGGAGCATGTGCGCCATGCTTAAACCACTCCTCGATCCCGATGTTGCCGACGTAGCTCCGGATACTCCCATCCTGACGGGGTATGATGAGGAGCGGTTGCTTACCTATATTCGCCTGCTCGACGCAGCCGCTGAAGATGCGGACTGGCGTGAGGTGGCCAGGATCGTCCTCCACATGGATCCTGACCAGGAACCGGAGCGGGCATTCCGATCATGGGAGACGCATCTTGCCCGCGCCCGCTGGATGACGACGAACGGCTATCGATATCTTCTGGCCGGCGGAGCGCCACACTAAGCGTCCAAGACCACGCTTTGCTCAATCAGCACAGCGGTTTGCCAATTCTCCAACTACCCGATTTGCGTGTCGGCACAGATGCTCTTTCCGAAGCCCGCAGCGAATGCGAGCGTCGGGAGAGGACTTGGCACATTGCGCGGCGATTGGACCGATCCGGCTGCCTACACTAACATGCAGGCCTACGAGCCTGCAGAGTTCGCCGCCGAGTATCTGATCCGGAACGACGATTTCATCGCAGAGTGCAGCCAGCTTTCGTCGCATCTTCCGGCTTCCTTAGAACTTGTCGGTCCGGCTGACTTCACCGCTCGTTGGGGCGCGCGATTTCAGAGTCACCGGTGACGGGCTTCCGTTAGCGAAGAACATTATCTGGACGGAACAGGCCTCGCCGCGCGTACTGCGGACCAAGCAAATCCAGTCGTCAGTCAGCCCTGCGCATCAGCCTGTTCAACTTTCCAGACTCGGAGGCGCCACCGTCTGGAAAGCCGACGAGCTTCACATTCTTTGGCTGGGATCGACCGCAAATCACCTCGTCGCCGAGATCCTTAGCGGCGCGTCCGATTTCAACGCCATCGTCCTGCCACTCGACGCGGCGTTCGAGACACGGCTCGACGCAGCACGGCAGTTCTGGCGTGACCTGAACGGCCGGCCGCCCGGTCCTGTCTATGGCGCACTGCCGAAGCAAGCGAAGGCGCGGCACATTCTTAATCTGCGCGCTCATGACGCTCGCCGTGCAGGTGCCGCCTATCGCGAGATCGCCGAGACACTGCTCTCACGAGAACCGATCGCACCGCGGGACTGGCGCGATCACCATCTCCGACACAGGGTCCGGGCGACCCTGCGAAGGGCGGAGCGTCTTGTAGCTGGCGGCTATCGCGATCTTCTCTTCTATCCGCACAGCCGCAGCCGAAAATCCGATCGCTAAAGGTCTGCTTCGCGGGGGCAGCAAATACACCCCCTGCTATCTTTGCCCTCCCTCGTCTTTTCTCAATTGGACCATCGTCCGTTTTGCGCGTCCCGGCAGGCCAGGATGACAGCAAAACCGAATGGAGATCGAGCGATGTCGAAGGGTCCCGCGGACGCGCCCCAAAAATACCTGCGAACGAAGGAGGCAGCACCGATCGTCGGCCTTTGCGCTCGCACCCTGGAAAAACACCGAACCTATGGCACCGGCCCAAAGTACCGAAAGATCGGCGGGCGCGTCCTCTATGACATCGACGACCTGCATGCCTGGATCGAGCTCGGCGCGCGAACGTCCACCAGCGATGCGGACGCGACCTTTGTTCCGCCTGCCAAGCCACATGCCGCTCGCGCGCCTGCTTACGCCGGCAGACGCGATGGCGCCAGCACGCTGGGGCGCGCGTGAAACAGATCAAGCTGGCGTTCGGAGCAATACCGCACTGACAGCACTCCACCGGTCAGGAGGCATCTTCGCTCGCAATCTGATCGACACGCTACGCGATCGCGAGGTCAACGCGATTGGCGCTCGGCTCGCTGCCGTCGCCGCGTGACGCTCAGGATCTCATGTCGTGGCCGTTCTTCTCGCTCGCCAAATCGCGGCGCGTGACACCTATCGATTTTCGTATGGCCGAGGTGTCGATCCGGGTCGAAGCGACCGTCGAACATGGCATGGCGACGATCTGGGACGCCGACATCCTGATCTGGGCAGCCAGCCAGATTGTTGCGAATTGGACGCCGATCGATCTCGGCGTGGCCGAACGATCAGGGTCTGGCTGTCGTCCACAGCTTCGCTGCTCGGCGGGCGCGCTGATAGCGGCAAGCGGTAGCTTCATCGCGATTGCAGTGGCGATAGGAATGTCGGTTTGGCGTGCCCGTGAGGCGAAGAACGCCGCCACCTACGGCTCCGCGCGCTGGGCGACCTTCGACGAAATTCGTGCCGCAGGCATGATCGGTCCGGACGGCGTGGTGCTTGGTAAGTTGGACAGGGACTATCTGCGTCACGATGGTCCTGAACATGTGCTGTGCTTTGCGCCGACCCGAAGCGGCAAGGGCGTCGGCCTTGTCGTGCCGTCACTGCTGACCTGGCCGGGCTCGGCGATCGTCCACGACATGAAGGGCGAGAACTGGAAACTGACGGCCGGATGGCGCGCACGCTTCGGACGAGTGCTTCTGTTCGATCCGACCAATGCCGCGTCGGCCGCCTACAATCCGCTGCTCGAAGTGCGGCGAGGCGAATGGGAAGTGCGTGATGTCCAGAACGTTGCCGACGTGCTGGTCGACCCCGAGGGCTCGCTGGAGCGCAGGAACCATTGGGAAAAGACGAGCCATGCTTTGCTCGTAGGCGCCATCCTGCATGTCCTCTATGCCGAACAGGACAAGACGCTTGCCGGCGTCGCGAACTTCCTTTCCGATCCAAAGCGGGCGATCGAGACGACGCTGCGCAAAATGATGTTGACCAGGCATCTCGGAGACGCCGGTCCGCACCCGGTCGCGGCGTCGGCCGCGCGCGAATTGCTCAACAAGTCGGAGAACGAACGCTCCGGCGTGCTGTCCACCGCCATGAGCTTTCTGGGCCTCTACCGCGACCCTGTCGTGGCCAGGGTGACGTCCCGTTGCGACTGGCGGATCGCCGACCTTGTCGAGGGCGAGTGGCCAACGACACTCTATCTGGTCGTGCCGCCATCGGACATCAGCCGTACCAAACCGCTGATCCGGCTGGTGCTCAACCAGATCGGGCGCAGGCTGACCGAAGACTTGCACGCCAAGGACCGGCGCCAACGCCTGTTGATGATGCTCGATGAGTTTCCGGCACTCGGCCGGCTCGATTTCTTTGAAAGCGCGCTGGCCTTCATGGCGGGCTACGGGATCAAGTCATTCCTGATCGCACAGTCGCTCAACCAGATCGAAAAGGCCTATGGGCCGAACAATTCCATCCTCGATAACTGCCATGTGCGTGTCAGCTTCGCCACCAATGACGAGCGCACTGCCAAGCGCGTGTCCGACTCGCTGGGAACGGGAACCGAGATGCGCGCCATGAAGAACTATGCCGGCCACAGGCTATCGCCTTGGCTTGGGCATCTCATGGTCTCGCGGCAAGAGACAGCACGCGCTCTGATGACACCGGGCGAGATGATGCAGCTTCCGCCTGCCGATGCCATCGTCATGGTGTCGGGCCTGTTTCCTATCCGCGCGAAGAAGGCACGCTATTTCGCCGATCCGCGGCTTGCCGAACGGGTTTTTCCGCCACCCAGACCTGAAGCGATCGCGGGGGCGTCGCCTGGCGACGACTGGACAGCAGTCCAGGCGACGCCCGAGCCCAGTCTTGTAGCGTCGCCGCGACCCGCAGATGAACTGGATGAGGATCCGGCCAATGGTGGTATCCGTCGGCAGCCGGAGCTCCCCAACCACGAGGACATTGCGCCGGAGCGGACAACAGAGCGCGTCGACGAGTTCGACCTGGACCGTGACGAGCCCGACGACGAAGCCGTTCGCCGGCGTTCTCTTGATCGCGCGATGCGGCAGGTGTCGCGTCAGGCCGCACTTGATCCCAATGATGGCATCGAGCTTTAAATCGTGAAGGCTGCCAAGAAAAAACGGCTCTCGGCCTATCTCGACCCAGACGTCATGCACGCGCTTGCCGATTATTCGGCACGGCGAGAGGTCTCGCTGTCGCTGATTGCCGAGGCGGCGATCGCTTCCTTCCTCTCGCCGGATGCCGAGGAGCGAAAGGAGGCTGCAATCACCCGGCGCCTCGACCAGGTCGACCGCCGCGTGCAGCGCGTCGAGCGTGATGTGGGCATCGCAATCGAGACCTTGGCGCTGTTCGTCCGCTTCTGGCTGAACTCGACGCCGGCATTGCCGGAATCCGCGCAGGCCGAAGCCCGAGCGAAAGGTCTGCAGCGTTATGACGCGTTCGTTGACGCGCTTGGCCGCCGCTTGAGCAAGGGACCAAAACTGAGGCAGGAAATCGCTGAAGATGTCCCGCCTGCCTCGCCAGCCGGCGTCGATGATTCTACCGCGCGATAGACGCCGTCGCCGATCCTGCGAGGTCCTCGCACCGCATTTTGCAAGTCTGTGCACGCCTTGGCGCGATCCCTGGTTTTGCTTGTTGCAAGCCCAGAGTTCCTGCCTCTTCTAATCATCCCGACCGCGGCACCGACCAGCTCGCCGCGATGAATGGGGATCAGCGTGGCAATCAATTTTCAGCCTGACGGGGAAGCCATATCGCGCGGCGCGCGAATGCTGCGAACAGCGCTTGGGTCCGCCATCGCTGGCTTCCTTGAAGACCCGACGATCGTCGAAGTGATGCTCAACCCGGATGGGCGACTCTGGGTCGACCGGCTGAAGGAGGGACTTTCGGCCACCGACGAATTTCTGGCCCCCGCCGACGGCGAGCGCATCGTCCGTCTCGTCGCCCACCATGTCGGCGCGGAAGTGCATGCGGGCTCGCCCCGCGTGTCGGCCGAATTGCCCGAGACAGGCGAACGTTTCGAGGGCTTGCTGCCGCCGGTTGTTTCGGCGCCAACGTTCGCCATCCGAAAACCGGCCGTGGCTGTCTTTGCGCTCGAGGACTATGTCGCCGCTGGCGTCATGCTGGACAGCCAGGCCGCCGTGCTGCGGCTCGCCGTCGAAAGGCGCAAGAATATCCTGGTGGCCGGCGGGACGTCGACGGGAAAGACCACCCTGGTCAATGCGCTGCTGGCGGAGGTGGCGAAGACCGCTGACCGCGTCGTGCTGATCGAGGATACGCGTGAGCTGCAGTGTGCTGCGGCCAATCTCGTGGCGCTTCGCACAAAGGATGGTGTCGCCTCGCTTTCCGATCTGGTGAAGTCATCATTGCGGCTTCGCCCCGACCGCATCCCGATCGGCGAGGTGCGTGGCGCCGAGGCGCTTGACCTGTTGAAGGCCTGGGGCACCGGGCACCCCGGCGGCATCGGCACCATCCACGCCAGTTCCGCTTTGGGCGCGCTGCGCCGCCTTGAGCAACTCGTGCAGGAAGCCGTGGTCACGGTCCCGCGCCTGCTTATTGCCGAAACGGTCGACCTCATCGCCGTCCTCGCTGGCCGCGGGTCGGCCCGCCGCCTCGTCGAAATTGCGCTCGTCGACGGTCTCGATCCGGCCAGCGGCGACTACCGAATGCTCGAGGCCAGGATCGACACCGACCAACTCTGAATCCCATTCTCCACAGGAGCTGCAGAATGAATCTGCTTCCCACCATTTCATCTTCTGTCCGCAAGCTCGATACGATCATGCCGCGTGGCGCCGCGATTGCCGCGGTCGCGGCTGCGATGGTCGCGCCGGCGCAGGCCGCCGGCTCGTCCATGCCTTGGGAGGAGCCGCTCCAGCAGATCCTGGAGTCTGTCGAGGGACCAGTCGCCAAGATTGTGGCGGTGATCATCATCATCGTCACCGGATTGTCGCTTGCATTCGGCGATATGTCCGGCGGATTTCGGCGCCTGATCCAGATCGTCTTCGGCCTGTCGATCGCCTTTGCAGCCAGCTCGTTCTTTTTGTCCTTTTTCTCGTTCGGTGGCGGGGCGCTGATCTGATGGATGAGGATATCCGCGGCTTCTTCGCGTCGGTGCATCGCGCGCTGACCGAACCGATCCTGCTTGGCGGCGTGCCACGCGCGGTCGCGATTGCCAACGGCACGCTGGCGGGCGCGATCGGGCTCGGCCTGCGCCTGTGGATTGCCGGTCTGATCCTCTGGGCGATCGGCCATTTCGCCGCCGTCTGGGCCGCGAAACGCGACGCCCAGTTCGTCGACGTCGTTCGTCGGCACCTTCGCTATCCCGCGCATTTTGGCTGTTGAGAGGTCCTCACCCAAATGATGAATCTTGCCGAGTACCGCAGGAAGACCGCCAGCCTTGCAGACTATCTTCCTTGGGCAGCGCTGGTCGCTCCGGGGGTGGTCCTCAACAAGGATGGCAGTTTTCAAAGGACCGCCCGTTTTCGCGGCCCTGACCTGGATTCCGCCACGCCGGCAGAACTGGTCGGAACGACAGCGCGGCTCAACAATGCGCTGCGCCGGCTCGGCTCCGGCTGGGCGATCTTCGTCGAGGCAATTCGGCTTGCCGCGCAACACTATCCCGAAGGTCTGTTTCCCGACAGCGCTTCGGCCCTGGTCGATCTTGAACGTCGCGAACAGTTCGAGGGCCAAGCCAGCTATGACGCGCTCCAGTGGGACCATCAGAGGTCGGATGGGGAGCTCTTTGAGAGCAGCTATTTTGTCTCCTTCGTCTGGCTGCCGCCGGCCGAGGAGAACTCGCGGATCGAAAACTGGCTCTATGAGGGTCGGGCCACCAGCGGTGTCGATCCAAAGGAACTGTTGAAAGGCTTCATCGACCGGACTGACCGGGTGCTGAACCTGGTCGAGGGCTTCGTTCCCGAAGTCGAGTGGCTCGACGACGCCGGGACGCTCACCTACCTGCACTCGACGGTCTCAACCAACCGCCATCATGTGCGTGTTCCCGATACGCCAATGCATCTCGACGCGCTTCTGGTTGATCAGCCGCTCGCCGGCGGACTCGAGCCGC
The DNA here is from genome assembly GCF_004023285.1 of Mesorhizobium sp. M2A.F.Ca.ET.067.02.1.1. Lineage (NCBI taxonomy): Bacteria > Pseudomonadati > Pseudomonadota > Alphaproteobacteria > Hyphomicrobiales > Phyllobacteriaceae > Mesorhizobium > Mesorhizobium sp. M2A.F.Ca.ET.067.02.1.1. The sequence goes on along the minus strand of NZ_RZSB01000019.1, from coordinate 18,858 downwards.
GGCTCGGCGACAGCCATCTGCGCACACTGACCGTCATCGGCTTTCCCACCGTGACCTTTCCCGGGATCCTAGACGATCTCAACCGGCTTGCCTTCCCCTACCGCTGGTCGACGCGGGCGATCCTGCTCGACAAGACCGATGCCACCCGGTTGCTGACGAAGATCCGCCGCCAGTGGTTTGCCAAGCGCAAATCCATCGCCGCGATCCTCAAGGAGGTGATGACCAATGAGGCGTCGGTGCTTGTCGATACCGATGCCACCAACAAGGCGGCCGATGCGGATGCCGCCCTGCAGGACCTCGGTTCTGACCAAGTCGGACAAGCCTATGTCACCGCGACGGTGACGGTATGGGATCCCGATCCGCTGGTCGCCGACGAGAAACTTCGGCTGGTCGAGAAGGTCATCCAGGGCAAGGACTTCACCTGCATCACCGAAGGCGTCAACGCCATTGAGGCATGGCTTGGCTCCATTCCCGGCCACGTCTATGCCAATGTCCGCCAGCCGCCGCTCTCGACGCTGAACCTCGCCCATATGATCCCTCTCTCGGCGGTCTGGGCAGGTCCAGTTGAGGACGAGCATCTTCGCGCGCCGCCACTGTTCTTCGCCAGGACGGAAGGGGCAACCCCATTCCGGTTCAGTCTGCATGTTGGCGACGTCGGCCATACGCTGGTCATCGGCCCAACCGGCGCTGGCAAGTCGGTACTGCTGGCGATGATGGCGCTTCAGTTCCGGCGCTACGAGAACAACCAGATTTTCGCATTCGACTTCGGCGGCTCGATCCGGGCCGCCATGCTCGCCATGGATGGCGACTGGCACAATCTGGGCGGCAACGCGACAAGCTTAGAGAGCCAGGACGATCCGCTCGTCCTGCTGACGTTGGCGGACCTTTCGGACGATGTCGAGGTGGTTTCGCTGCAGCCGCTGAGCCGCATCCATCAGACGCCGGAGCGTGCCTGGGCGGCCGATTGGCTGGTCGACATTCTTCTGCGCGAGGGCGTCCCCATCACGCCGCAGGTCAAGGAGCATCTGTGGTCGGCGCTGACCTCGCTTTCTTCCGCGCCAGTCCAGGAGAGGACCTTGACCGGCCTCACAGTGCTGCTGCAGTCATCGCCGCTAAAGCAGGCGCTTCGGCCCTACTGCATTGGCGGTCCCTTTGGACGGCTCCTCGACGCCGAGCATGAGCGTCTTGGCGAGGCCTCGGTCCAGGCATTCGAAACCGAAGGGTTGATCGGCACCGGTGCGGCGCCCGCCGTGCTTGCTTACCTTTTCCACCGCATCGAGCAGCGGATGGATGGACGGCCGACGCTGTTGATCATCGACGAGGGTTGGCTGGCGCTCGACGACGGCGGTTTTGCCGATCAGCTCCGTGAATGGCTGAAAACGCTCCGCAAGAAGAATGCCTCGGTGATTTTTGCCACGCAGTCGCTCTCCGACATCGACGGCAGCAGGATCGCGCCGGCCATCGTCGAAAGTTGCCCGACGCGGCTGTTTCTGCCGAACGAACGCGCCATCGAGCCGCAGATCACCGAAATCTACCGGCGCTTCGGTCTCAATGATCGCCAGATCGAGATCATCGCCCGGGCAACGCCGAAGCGCGACTACTACTGTCAGAGCCGGCGCGGCAATCGGCTGTTCGAACTGGGCCTCGGCCCTATCGCCTTGGCGCTGTGCGCCGCGTCGTCCAAAGCCGACCAAGCTGCTATCGGGCGCGTCCTCACTGAGGCCGGCCGTGGACAATTTCTCGAGGCCTGGCTTGCCGATCGCGGCCTCCGCTGGGCTGCCGACCTCGTTCCCGATCTCTCCAACGTCACCGACCCGTCAGCAAAGGATCCTTCGCCATGAATTCCCTCCGCAGCATCCTTCGTTCCCGTGGCAAGGCTGCAGGCATCGTCGCAATCGCTATTACCCTGTCCTCGGCGCCAGCTTCGGCTCTCATCGTCTTTGATCCGACCAACTACAGCCAGAACCTCCTCCAGGCAGCCCGCGCCCTGGAGCAGATCCAGCACCAGGTGACTTCGCTTCAGAACGAAGCACAGATGCTGATCAACCAGGCGAAGAATCTCACGTCGCTGCCAACCTCGCTGCTGGGCCAGATCGAAGGCAATTTTTCGCAGATGAAGACCCTGCTCGGCGAAGCCGACAAGCTCGCCTACAGCGTCCAGGACATTGATAGCCAGTTTGTCTCGACCTACCAGAACTTCGGTTCAGATCTTTCCAGCAAACAGCTCGTCGATGGCGCACGTGAGCGCTGGCAAACCTCGGTGTCTGCGTTCGAGCATTCGCTGAAGGCCGGGGCCGTCGCCGCCGACAACATTGAGGCAACACAGGAACAGACAAGCGCGCTGGTCGGCGCCAGTCAATCTGCCGTCGGCGTCCTGCAGGCGACGCAGGCCGGCAACCAGCTTCTGGCCGTGCAAGCCAAGCAGGTCGCCGACCTGACGGCGATGCTGGCCGCGCAGGGACGCGCCAGCGCCCTGGAGCAGGCGCGGCAGGCCGCCGCGCAGGAACAGGCGCGGCAGCAATTCAGCCGCTTCATGGCCGGCAGTGGTTACAGCCCGTCATCCGTGAAGATGTTCCACGACTGAGGTGTGACGTCCCATGAATCTCTATATCGCCGCCCGGATCATAGCCGTTCTCGCCCTTGTCGCCGGCATGACCGCCGCCTTCATGGTGCTGCGCGGCGACGGCTCGCAGGATGCGTCCTCCCCGCGCTCTGCGCATCCGGGCGGCGAGCCGGCCAGGGCTGAACTGGAGCGGTGTCGCAACATCGGAATGGCCGCCATCGCCGACGCGGCCTGCAGGAAGGCCTGGGCCGAAAATCGCCTGCGTTTCCTTGAGCCGACATCGCACGTATCGCCTTATGCGGCCCCGTCTGCCGACAAGGACCAGAGCCGGCTCTTGCCCGAACAGTCGCCCGTATGGTCTTGCGCGCAAGACCATTTGTGCCCGGACAGGGTGGCGCCATGAACAACACCGGTGTCATCGACCGCTTCCTGGAAACGTTCACCCGCTACATCGATTCCGCCTTTGGGCTGCTTGGCGGCGAGGTCGCCTTTCTCAGCTCGACCCTGATCGTCATCGACATCACGATCGCCGGACTGTTCTGGGCCTGGGGTGCTGATGAGGACGTGCTGCACCGGTTGGTGAAGAAGACGCTCTATATCGGCTTCTTCGCTTTCATCATTGGCAACTTCAACCGCCTTGCCGGCATCGTCTTCGAGAGTTTTTCCGGGTTGGGCCTGAAGGCCGGAGGATCAGCACTTTCCGGCTCCGCGCTATTGCAGCCGGGACGCGTTGCGCAGGTAGGCATCGACGCCGGCAATCCGATCCTTCAAGCAGCCAGCCAGCTGATGGGCTACGTCTCGTTCTTTGAGAATTTTGTCCAGATTGCGGTCTTGATGATCGCCTGGGCAATTGTGCTCATCGCGTTCTTCATCCTGGCCGTCCAGATCTTCGTCACCTTGATCGAATTCAAGCTGACGACGCTTGCCGGCTTCGTCCTGATCCCCTTCGCGCTGTTCAACCGGACCGCCTTCCTTGCTGAAAAAGTGCTCGGCAACATCGTCGCCTCAGGCGTGAAGATTCTTGTGCTTGCCGTCATCGTCGGAATTGGCTCGGGCCTTTTCGGCGAGTTCACGCAAGGTTTTAGCGCGGACGAGCCCACGATCACCGATGCGCTTTCGCTTGTGCTGGGGGCTCTGTCGCTGATGGGGCTTTCGATCTTCGGCCCCGGCATAGCGACGGGCCTTGTCTCCGGCGGCCCCCAGCTTGGTGCGGGTGCTGCCGTCGGCACGAGCCTGGCTGCCGTCGGCCTTGGTGCGGCAGGCGCCATGGGTGCTCGGGCCGCATTGAGTGGCGCTGCCGGTGCCGTCGGCGCGGCGGGACGCATGTCAGCAGCTGCGGCACGCGGCGGTGCGCATCTTGCCGGGAGTACGGCGACGGCATGGGGACTTGGCGCAGCCACATCCGGACAGAGCGGCGCCGGCGCGATCGCCGCCGGCATGGCGGGCGTCGCCAGGGCCGGCGCCGGTGCCGTCGCACAGCCGGTGAAGCAGGCGATGTCGCGGGCGGCTTCAGGCTTGTCCTCCAGTCATGAGGCTGGTCGCTCGGCCGCATGGACAGCGACCGGCGGAGAGCGACCGTCGGAGGCGATCGCTTCGGCGCCGGGTTCATCAGCGGCGCCCGGTGCGCAATCCCCGCCGGCCTGGGCTGCACGCATGAAGCGCGGCCAGACCATGAGCCATGGCGCCAGCATGGCCGCGCACTCCGTGCGCTCAGGCGATCACGGTGGCGGCTCGATGAACGTTCCCTCAATCAGGACGATCGCCGATGAGCCTCTTCAAACGACCTTCCGTTCGGTACGGCAAAACACCGCAACCGGAGACGCCGTACCAGCGTGCCGCGCAGGTCTGGGATGAGCGCATCGGTTCGGCTCGTGTGCAGGCGAAGAACTGGCGCATGATGGCCTTCGGGGCGCTGCTGCTGGCCGGTGGCTTCGCCTCCGCCTTGGTCTGGCAGTCGACGCGGGGTTCCGTGGTTCCCTGGGTGGTGGCGGTCGACAAGGTCGGTGAGGCGCAAGCGGTCGCGCCCGCCGTCGCCGGCTACCGTCCGACCGATCCTCAGCTCGCCTGGCACCTTGCCCGCTTCATCGAACAGGTGAGGGCCATCCCGGATGATCCTGTGATCGTGCGCCAGAACTGGCTGCGCGCCTACGACTATACCACCGATCGCGGTGCCATCTCGTTGAACGACTATGCCCGCCTGAATGACCCTTTTGCCAAGGTCGGCAAGATCCAGATCGCCGTCGAGGTCTCCAGCGTCATTCGTGCCTCGCCGGACTCGTTCCGTGTCGCCTGGATCGAGCGCCGCTACGAGAACGGCAGCCTGGCAAGCACCGAGCGCTGGACCGCCATCCTGACCATTGTGATCGAGCAACCCCGGGACGCCGACCGGCTCAAGGCCAATCCGCTCGGTGTCTACGTCAACGCCATCAACTGGTCGAAGGAGCTTTCGTGATGTGTGCTGTACAATTTGGCAGGAAGAGGGTGGATTCCATGCACACTGTGACGATGGCGGTCGTGCTGTCGGCAATGGCGCTCGCCGGCTGCGCCTCAAGAAAATACATTCCGCCCGAGATCAGATATGACGAAGCGACGCCAGCCGTCCGCAAGGTCGACCCGCCAAGCCCGGTCAAGGTGGTGGAGCTGCCGAAGCCCCTTCCGCTGCCGGGCCAGTTGAAGCCGGTCGGGACCATGGGCACGAAGGCGGAGCCCGCCGATCCCAAACAGCGGATCAGTCAGGCCAATGAAGCGGCACGCATGCAGCCGGTTCGCGATGGCTTCATCAACGCCATCCAGCTCTATCCCTGGAGCGAAGGCGCGCTCTACCAGGTGTACGCCGCACCCGGCCAGGTGACCGATATTGCGTTGCAGCCCGGCGAACAGCTCGTCGGTTCGGGCCCTGTCGCCGCCGGCGACACGGTGCGCTGGATCGTCGGCGACACCGAGAGCGGGACAGGGGAGCGGCGTCAGGTCCATATCCTCGTCAAGCCGACGCGGCCCGATCTGGTGACCAACCTCGTCATCAACAGCGACCGCCGCACCTATCACCTCGAGCTACGGTCGACCGAAAAGACTTATATGGCGTCCGTGTCGTGGCAGTATCCACAAGATCAGCTGATCGCGCTGCGGCGCCAGAACGCGCAGGCTTCAGCCGCCCAGCCGGTGGCGGCCGGCGTCGACATTCAGAAACTCAACTTCCGCTACCGCATCGAGGGCGACGCCGCACCCTGGAAGCCGCTGCGGGCGTTCGACGATGGTGCGAAGGTCTATATCGAGTTCCCGTCAGGCATTGGCCAGGGAGAGATGCCGCCGCTGTTCGTCATCGGCCCTTCGGGGAGCTCCGAGTTGGTCAACTACCGCGCACGGCAGAACTACTATGTCGTCGACCGGCTGTTCGCCGCGGCCGAGCTGAGGCTCGGCGACAAGACGAGTGAGAAGCGCGTTCGCATCGTGCGCACCGATGGACGGCCTTCGCGCAGCTTGGGACTGTTCCGATGAGCGAGGCGGCAAATACCTCGAGCGAGGATCTGCGAACCGAGCTGCGGCTACGGCCAGCACCCACCCGGGTGATGCGGCTGTCGCGCAAGGTGCTGGTCGGCCTTGGTGGTGTTGCCAGCATCGCGATCCTTGGCGCGCTGGTGTGGGCACTCGATTCCAGGCGGCGCGACAAGGAGCCACCGTCCGAGCTCTTCACCACTGAAAACCGCTCGACTGCCGATGGGCTCCAGGCGCTGCCCAAGGATTACGCCGGCGTGCCAAAACTCGGTCCCGCGCTGCCCGGCGATCTTGGCCGGCCGATCCGGCGCGCACAGGAGCAGGGAAGGCCGGTGGCTGCGGCCGGAATCAGCACCCCCCACGGTGATCCGGAAGAACAGCGCCGCCTCGCCGAGATCGAGGCCGCGCGGGTTGCAAAGCTCTTTGCCGACACCAATACGAGGACGGGTTCAGGGCGGCAGGGCACCGTCGCAGAAGGCGCGATGACGACCTCGATAGCCAGTCCGGCGACATCGACGGGACAGCCGCAACTCGACTCCGGCCTTCCTCAGAACAGCCAGGACCGCAAGCTCGCCTTCGTCAACGCGGAACCGGACCGCCGAACCGTCAGTCCTGACCGTGTCGCCGGCAAAGCCTCGCCCTATGTTGTGCAGGCCGGCTCGGTCATTCCGGCAGCTTTGATCACGGGGATTCGCTCAGACCTGCCGGGCCAGATCACCGCCCAGGTCACCGAGAATGTATACGACAGTCCGACGGGATCGTACCTGCTGATCCCACAGGGCGCGAAACTGATCGGCCAGTACGATAGCCAGGTCGCATACGGACAGTCGCGCGTGCTGCTGGTCTGGACAAGGCTCATCATGCCAGACGGCAACTCGATCGTGCTGGAGCGCCAGCAGGGCGCGGATGCCGAGGGGTTTTCCGGACTCGGGGACGAGGTCGACCATCACTGGGGCCAGCTGTTTAGGGCGGCTGCGCTCTCGACGTTGTTGGGTATCGGCAGCAGCGTCGGCTCCAGCGACAACGAGAGTGACATCGCCAAGGCGATCCGCGAAAGCGCACAGAATTCGACAAGCAATATCGGTCAACAGATTGTCGGTCGCCAGTTGGACGTGCAGCCCACCTTGACGGTGCGGCCGGGTTTCCCAGTTCGAGTGATCGTCAATCGCGACGTCGTGCTGGCGCCATACGGAACAGGGAAGGCACCGTCATGACGAAGCTGAAACTCTCTGCCATTCCCGACGATCGGCCGGTCAAGTTTTCGTTCGAACTGCCCGCGTCCGTTCACCGCGATCTCGTCGCCTATGCAGAGGTGCTCGGCCGTGAAACCGGGCAGAGCGTTGCCGACCCGGCGAAACTCATCGCGCCGATGCTTGCCCGGTTCATGATGACTGACAGGGCCTTCAGTCGAGCCCGTCGCAATGCCAGGTCAGGATAGGTCAGCCCCGGCGCGGTTTGTCTCTACGAGGCGGAGACTGACATTGGGCGTGCTTCGGATGAAGTCGATGAGCTCGTCCAGAAACTCGGTGATATGAGCCGGCACCTCGATATCGGCTGTAGCGCTTTTGGCTTGCTGGCGCCTTGCCATGCCCGCCGTCGCGAGTGTCCCGTCGAGGTCCCTTAGGACGCGACGAAGGTCACGCAGGAGTTCTGCGCCAGCGAGCGTTGGCCGGACTCCGCCCGAATGCCGCTCGAAGATCGTGGTTCCGAGTGCATGCTCAAGGTCGCGGATGCGCCGGCTCAGGGCAGAATGGTGAATGCCGGTCCGTCGGGAGGCGCCGAGGAAACTGCCTTCCTCGGCAACAACGAGTGCACAATCAAGCGTGAGGAGCTGGACCCGTCGCCGCATTGCGCTTCCATCTCCAGAGATATGTGGGCGCGGCCCTGACCACTGATGGTGGAGATGCTCCACCGGGGATCGCTCCCGCAGGCGATGGCCGCACCCGGCCTGCCTACGAGACAGCGTCACGCATTTCGCGGAGCCTGGCGAGCGTGCGTTGGTCGAAGCTCGCGGTGACAGCCAGGACCTCGTCGCCACTGATCAGTCGGGGTATCCCGAGGGGCGTGACCCTGAAATGCAGCTGCACGAGCCTAAGCAGCCAGAGCGGGTTCATCTCGATGATGATCGTGTCCACACCGTTGTGGAGGCCCCACTCCACGATGCCACTAAGCAGCGTATTCGCCACCGGGCTTAGCATCCGGCCGCGCTCTCGGTGACCGGCCTCGACACAATAGCGTGTCCACTCCCAGATGTTCGGGCCGACGGGTCGATCGACCTCGCAGAGAGCAGAAAGCACCTCGGACAAAAGATGGGGCTTGGTCGATGGCAGCAGACGCTGATAGCCGATGACATGATTATCGTCCTGGATAAAGAGCATGTGAACGGCGTCTTTGTTGTCGAACCAGTCGATCTCGCGGCCGTCCTCGCGGCGCAATTCCGACCAGCCTCTCTCCTCCACAAAGACCTTGTGGCGAAGGCGGAACGCCTGTTCCATTTCTTCGCGATAGAGGTCGACGTTTTCGTTTGTCACGATGTGCAGCATGGGTTGTCCTTCGAGATAGAGGTCAACCTGCAGTCTGCCGGCGCCATTCCCGTTCGGGCATCACGTAAATCCGTGGGTCAGGCTATCAGGCCGAGCCTGAATGCTTCGGCCACGGCGTGGACGGTATTCTGGACCCCCAGCCTTTCGCGCACTGCGCGCAGATGACTGTCGGCCGTATGGCTGCTGATCCCGAGGCGATCGGCAATAGCTTCGACAGGCAGCCCCAGGGAAGCCCATTGCAGGACCTCGTGCTGGCGGGGCGAAAGGTTGACCGTTTGCCGCTGTTCGGTTCCTTCGGCCAGAATTACCGCCTTTCCGAACGCGTACGCAGCAACAAGGAGGAATGCGTCCTGCTCGCCAGGCGGCAGTTCGAGCCTTTCACCGGCAATGGATAACCCGACTCTCTGCCGCTCGACAGTCAGGAACGAAAACGTCAGACCTTCACGCAGTCCGAATTCGGCCGCCTCCTCCATGACACGACGGTCGCCGGGCCAGAGTTCGCCAAGATTGCCGAGGTCTCGCCACGCAAACGGCTGACTTCCCTGCGCGACGAGGCGAATGGTCGGGTCGCGATAGAGATAGCCCATCGAGAAATAGCGGTTAGTCCATTCAGCCGGCCAGCGATCAAGGAGCACATGTGACAGCTGCTCGCGGCGCGAAGCACTGCGCGGCGGGATGATGCCTGCAAGTATGTTCGTCGTCCCGAACTTTCCAGCGAACGAGAGGAGCGCGTCGCCGACATCCTTCGTCGATCTGCTGTGCTGGATGGCAGCCATGAAAGCATAGGTTTCATCGAGCTTGCGGCGCCAGTTTCTTGTTGTGCCGCTCGACCAGGTCCGACCTGGCTGCATCGTCCTTCCTCGCTTCGTTTTTCGTCACCTAGCGTAATATTTTATGAATGTCGACATTCAGCGAGTCGATTCACCGTTGACAAATGTCGACATTATGATGTTCATACAAACGCCGTAACAGCGAGAGTTCACTGAAGAAAGGGGAATGCCATGGAGAGGCGCAGTTTGATCGGCCTGGTGCTTGGTGCCGTATTGATGGCCGGAACCGGAGGTGCGGCAGCGGCCGAGATCACGATTACATGCGGCGTGGCCGGGACGGAATTTGAACTGTGCAAGAGCGGCGCCGAGGCATGGGCAAAGAAGACCGGGAACACGATCCGCGCTCTCCGCAACGTTGAGGACGCCAGTGAACTTTACGGGCTTTTCCAGCAGCAGCTATCCTCGAAATCAGCCGAGGTCGATGTGTATATGCTCAACAACATTTGGCCAGGAGCCCTGGCCAGACACTTCATCGATCTGAAGCCATATACAAAGGGCAGCGAGGCCGAGAACTACCCCAATATCCTGGCGGACTATTTGGTCGACGGCAAACTGGTCGGGCTCCCCTGGTACAACGATGTAGGCGTCCTCTACTACCGCAAGGACCTGCTTGAAAAATACGGCAAGGACGTTCCCAAAACCTGGGAAGAACTTACGGAGACGGCGCAATCCATCATGGATGCCGAACATGCCGCCGGCAACGACAAGCTCTGGGGCTATGTTTTCCAGGGCAAGGCATATGAAGGCCTGTCCTGCAACGCAATCGAATGGATCGATGCTTTCGGTGGCGGCACCGTCATTGACCGGAAAGGAGAGATCACGGTCAACAACCCGAACGCCGCTAAGGCGCTTTCTCTCGCTGCAAGCTGGATCGGCAAGATTTCTCCCGAAGGTGTGCTTGGCGATGCTGAGGAAGAGACGCGGGGTATTTTCCAGACGGGCAACGCCGTGTTCCTGCGCAACTGGCCCTACGTGTGGGCCATGGCCAGCAGCGACGACAGTCCGATCAAGGGCAAGTTCGGCGTCGCAGCCCTGCCGCGCGGAGGCGTCGAGGGTGGCAAGCCGACCGGCAATATCGGGGGCTGGGGACTCGGTGTCTCCGAATATTCCAGAAACAGGGAGCTGGCGGTCGATCTCGTCGTCTATCTCACCAGCGCTGCCGAGCAGAAGCGCCGGGCGATCTCCAATTCCTTCCTGCCGACGCGGCCGGCGCTGTTTGAGGATGCAGATATCCTGAAGGCCGTCCCCCTGTTCGCAAGTATCGGCCCGATCGTGGAGAATGGCGTGGCCTTGCCCTCGACTGTCACCGGCGCGAAGTACAACCAAGTGTCAGCCGCTTTCTGGGAGAGCGTGCACTCGGTGCTTGAGGGAAGCGAGACCCCTGAGGATGCCCTGCCGGAACTGGAGGCCAACCTCTCGAAGATTGGCCGAGGAGGGTGGTGATGTCGACGGGCACGGTCTCGCTCGAGAGGCGGCGTGTCCGGACCGCGTGGATATTTCTGTCGCCTGCTATCGCCGTCTTTGCGGCGGTAGCAGCGTGGCCGCTGCTCCGCACGATCTGGCTCGGCCTTACGGATGCGGGTCTTGGAGCGGAAACGAGCGGCCGGTTTGTCGGCTTCTCGAATTTTCTTGCGCACGACCAGGACGGCTGGTCCGGGCTGCTTGTTGATCGTGACTGGTGGCGCGCCGTGTTCAACACGGTGACCTTTGCGGGCATCTCGGTTGTGCTCGAGACCGTTATCGGCTTCGCGCTGGCGCTGCTTATCGATCGCGAGTTCCCCGGACGCGGACTCCTCAGGGCCGCCATCCTGATCCCCTGGGCTATTCCCACGATTGTCGCGGCCAAGCTCTGGGGCTGGATGCTCAATGACCAATACGGCGTCGTCAATCACGTGCTGTTGATGTCCGGCGCCATCAATGAACCTGTCGCCTGGATCGCCAATCCCGCCATCGCCTACTGGACCGTGATCATCGCCGATGTCTGGAAAGAAACGCCTTACATGACACTGCTCATCCTCGCAGGACTGCAGATGCTGCCGCGGGACTGCTTCGAGGCAGCCCGCATCGATGGCGCCGGACTGTGGACGATATTGACGCGGATCACCCTGCCGCTGATCTGGCCGGCCTTGATAGTTGCCGTCACCTTTCGCGCGCTCGATGCACTACGTGTCTTCGACGTCATCTACGTCCTCACATCCAACAACAAGCGCGTCATGTCGATGTCGATGTTCGCGCGCCGTGAGCTGATTGATTTTCAGCTCGCAGGGTACGGCTCTGCCGCTGCAACCCTGCTGTTCCTGACGATTGCCGCAATGACGATCATGTTCCTTACCGCGACAAGGTCTAGCACCGTGGGGAGACCGTCATGAAGGCGGTTCTGCGCCGGACGGGCCTCTATGCGCTCGTTCTCTTTGCGGCATTCTATGTGCTGTTCCCGTTCTACTACGCGATCGTCTCGTCGCTGAAATCCGGTGCGGATTTGTTCGTTGCCGAGCTCTGGCCCAGCCACGTCGGACTGTCGAACTTCGTAGCAGTGCTCGCGGACGGTCAGTTCCTGCACAACATCCTGAATTCGCTCATCGTGGCATCTGCGGTAACCGCCGTCTCCCTCTTCGTCGCGACGGGGGCGGCGTTCGCTCTGGGTCGCATCCGGTTCCGCGGTCGGGATACAGCAATGCTGGCGATCCTGTCTGTCTCGATGTTCCCGCAGGTCGCGGTGCTGGCGGGGCTTTTCGAGCTTATCCGCGGACTCGGTCTCTACAATTCCCTCGGCGGGTTAGTGCTTTCGAACCTTATCCTGACCCTCCCGTTCACAGTCTGGGTTCTGACTGCCTTCATGCGCGAACTCCCGGTGGAACTGGAGGAAGCTGCGTATGTTGACGGCGCCACGCCGCTGATAGTCCTGACGCGCATCTTCCTGCCGTTGATGACGCCGGCCCTGGTGACGACGGGCCTGTTGACCTTCATCGCATCGTGGAACGAATTTCTGTTCGCCCTGACGTTCACGCTGACGGACGACGTCCGCACGGTGCCGGTGGCGATCGCCACCATGAGCGCAAACAGCCACTACGAATTGCCCTGGGGAAAGATCATGGCAGCGTCGGTGGTTGTAACGGCACCGGTGGTTCTCGTCGTGCTCATTTTCCAAAGGCGCATCGTCTCCGGCCTTGTGGCGGGAGCCGTAAAAGGCTGATCTGAAAGGAAATCCGAAATGACAAAAAACGGCTTGGCTCCGAGGGGTGACGCTGTCGCGCAGGACTGGTGGAGAGGTGCAACCGTCTACATGGTCTACATCCGCAGCTTCATGGATGGGAACGGCGACGGCGTTGGCGACCTGCCTGGCCTGCTAGAAAAGGCGGAGTACATTGCCTCACTGGGCGTCGATGCGGTCTGGATTTCGCCCTTCTTCGTTTCTCCGATGAAGGATTTCGGCTACGACGTCGCGCACTTCACCGATGTAGATCCCATCTTCGGCACGCTTGCCGATTTTGACGCTGTCGTCGCGCGGTTCCACGAACTCGGGGTGAAGATCCTGCTCGACATGGTCGTCAGCCACACCTCGGACCAGCATCCATGGTTCGGGGAGAGCAGGGCCGACCGAACCAACCCGAGAGCGGACTGGTATGTCTGGGCGGATGCCAAACCGGATGGCTCGCCGCCGAACAACTGGCTGTCCGTCTTCGGGGGTTCTGCGTGGCAATGGGATCCTCGTCGCGGGCAGTACTACCTGCACAATTTTCTCCGGTCACAGCCCGATCTCAATTACCACAACTCGGATGTCCCGAAGGCGACGCTTGCCGCCTTCGAGTTCTGGCTCCAACGCGGCGTCGACGGGTTCCGCCTCGACACGGCCGACTATTATTTTCACGACAGCGAGTTGCGGGACAACCCGGCCATTCCGGAGGGGTTTTCCGGTTCGACCGCACCGCGCAGCAATCCCTATGCGATGCAGCTTCACAGCTATCAGAAAATGCGACCTGAAAACCTCGGCTTTCTGGAACAGCTGCGTGCACTGATGAAGCGATATGGGGATGCGGTCCTCATAGGTGAACTCCCTGTCGATCAGGATGAACCCCGATGGACGCGATCCTATACGAGCCACGAACGGCTCCACACCGCCTACACGTTCAGAATGGTTGCTACCACCTCGCCTGATCAGATCCGCAATATCGTCTCGGAAATGGAAGAGGGCATTGGCGAGGGATGGCATGCGTGGGCGCTTTCCAGCCTTGATGTCAGACGTGTTCTTTCGCGCTGGAAGATGGGCAATCCCGACCGCGCGGCACCGCTTCTGATGGCATTGCTGGCCTGCCTGCGGGGCACCGCTCTCTACTATCAGGGGGAGGAGCTCGGGTTTTCCGAATCCGAAGTCGCATTCGACCAGCTGCAGGATCCTTATGGGATCGAGTTCTGGCCGACATTCAAGGGGCGCGATGGCTGCCGGACACCGATTGCATGGACCTCCGGGGGGCAGTTCGGAGGCTTCTCCGGGGTCAAACCATGGCTGCCCGTGGACGCGGCGCATGTGGCGCGCTCTGTGGAGGGCCAGGACGGCGATCCGAAGTCGGCTCTCAATCGGGTGAGGCGATTCCTTGCCTGGAGGAAGGAGCATCCAGTCCTGCGCTGGGGAAGCGTTCGCTTCCTCCATGCACCACAGCCCGTGCTCGCACTGATCCGGGAAGACGGCGACGATGTGACTGCCGCGGTATTCAATCCCGGCAGCGAAGCGGTCGAGTTCGATGCTCCGGAGCTGGCTGCCCTGAGCGCCCTCGCAGGGCACGGATTCACCGGTTCAGCAACAAACGGACGGATTCGCCTGGAGGCAATGGACGCTGTGTTCCTGGGGCCTGCCTCCGCCGCTCCAGCTCTGGGAGCGACGGCGACCATCCGGCCCCTTTAAGGAAGACAGTCCAATGACAGTTCAGCGCGATGAATGGTGGCGGTCAGCCGTCATCTACATGGTCTATATCCGCAGCTTCAGGGACGGCAACGGCGACGGAATCGGGGATCTGCCCGGTTTGCTAACCGAAGTCGACCATATCGCGTCGCTCGGTGTCGACGCAGTCTGGATCTCCCCCTTCTTCAAATCTCCCATGAAGGATTTTGGCTACGACGTTGCTGACTACCGCGAAGTCGATCCGATCTTCGGGACCATGGCGGACTTCGACGCGGTGCTGGCGGCGTTTCATGCGCGCAACATCAGGGTCCTCCTTGATCTTGTTGTCAGCCACACGTCCGATCAGCATGACTGGTTCAGCGAAAGCCGATTGAGCCGCTCCGGCCCGAAGGCGGACTGGTATGTATGGGCCGACCCGAAGTCCGACGGTTCGCCACCTTCGAACTGGCTATCGCTATTCGGCGGTTCGGCTTGGCAGTGGGAACCGCAGCGCGGACAGTACTATCTGCATAATTTTCTGCGCTCGCAGCCGGATCTCAACTATCATACGCCGCAGGTTCAGGATGCCATCCTCGATGTCTTCGAATTCTGGCTCGAGCGCGGCGTCGACGGCTTCCGTCTCGATGTGGTGAATTTCTATGTTCATGACCGTCATTTGCAGGACAATCCGCCGGTTCCGGCCGATGCCGATCTCTCGACGGTTCCGGTCAGCAATCCCTATGGCCGTCAGCTTCATCTCCATGACAAGAACCAGCCCGAAAACCTGGTCTTTCTGGAGCGGCTGCGGAGACTGATGCGCCGCTACGGTGACGCGTTTCTGCTCGGCGAGCTTGGCGTGGACGAAGAGGTTCCCGAATGGACGCGGCGCTACACGCAGGCCTGCGAGCGTCTCCATACTGCCTACACCTTTGAACTGCTGGCGGCGAAGGAGCCGGATCCCGTTCATATCCGCAATGTGGTCTCCGCTATGGATCGTGGAATGGGCAACGGGTGGACAGCGTGGTCACTCTCCAATCTCGACAATCCGCGGGTCGTTTCCCGCTGGCATGCCGAAGATTGTCCGGACAGGGCCGCGCCACTCTTCATTGCGCTTCTCGCCACCTTCCGGGGCACGATCTGTCTCTATCAGGGCGAGGAACTCGGTTTCGAGGATGCGCGCGTCGCATTCGAAGATGTGCAGGATCCCTACGGTCTGGAATTCTGGCCGGTCTACAAGGGACGGGACGGCTGCCGGACCCCGATCGCATGGACCTCGCAGGCACCCCACGGAGGATTCTCGGATCAAGCACCCTGGCTGCCCGTCGATCCTCGTCACATTACCCGCTCGGTGGAGTACCAGAGAGAATCTGCATGCTCGAGCCTAAACCGGGTGCGGCGTTTCCTGTCCTGGCGGCAGGCGCAGCCGGAGTTTCATGCCGGGTCAATGAGGTTCCTCGACGTTCCAGCACCGCTGGTGGCGGTGGCACGCGAAAGGGAGCATGGCTCGCTGATCGGTATATTCAATCCAGGCCCTGCCGCGATCGAGTTGGCGCTGGCCGGCCTGGCCGGCGCGAAGGTGGTAACGGGACACGGCTTTTCCGGGCATTTCGAGCGGGGTCGAATGAAGCTCGACGGGTATGACGCAGCCTATTTGCGCGTCGAGAGGGAGATCTGACTAATGGCCAGGGTTGAGCTGAACAACATCCGAAAAGCCTATGGGGCGGCGCGGGTCATCGACGATGTGAGCTTCACGGTCGAAAATGGCGAATTCGTCGTGTTCGTCGGGCCTTCCGGCTGTGGCAAGTCGACATTGTTGCGCCTTATCGCCGGCCTCGATGATCCGTCTGGCGGTGATATCCTGATCGCTGGAGATCGCGTGAACGACAGACTGCCCCGCGAGCGGGGCATCGCCATGGTTTTTCAGTCCTACGCGCTCTATCCCCATATGACCGTGTCGAAGAACATGGCATTCGGACTGGAACTTGCTGGGACCGGCAAGGCCACGATCGAGGCTCGTGTGAAGCGGGCCGCCGAAATCCTCGATCTCGCGCCACTCATGGAGCGGCTGCCGAAGCAGCTGTCGGGCGGACAGCGCCAGCGCGTCGCCATTGGCAGGGCGATCGTACGCGAACCAAGAGTCTTTCTGTTCGACGAACCTCTGTCCAATCTTGACGCGGCGCTGCGCGTCCAGATGCGCATCGAGATCGCCAGGCTTCAGGCGCGTCTTGGCGCCACCACCATCTACGTCACGCACGATCAGGTCGAGGCCATGACGCTCGCCTCCAAGATCGTCGTGCTCAACGCGGGACGAGTGGAGCAGGTGGGTGCGCCGCTGGAACTCTATGACTCGCCGGCGAACCTGTTTGTTGCAGGCTTCATCGGCTCCCCGAAAATGAACTTCATCGAAGCAGAAGTCACTGAGCGAAGCGACACCTCGGTTGGCCTGCGCCTGCCTGGCGGCAAGCAGGTCGCCCTGCAGGCTGCAGGGTCCACCGCCTCACCAGAGGAAAAACTGACGCTCGGAATCCGGCCCGAGCACATTATCCTGAGACCGGATCCTGCCGGGCAGGATGGCATGGTCGAATTCATCGAGGAACTTGGCGACTGCCATCACCTCTACGTTCGCTTTGGTGGCGAGCAGACCGTCACGGTCCGCGGCGAAGGCAAATCGAGCTGGCGTCTTCGGGATCCAGTGCAACTGGTGTTCGATCCGGAGCGCTGTCACCTCTTCGGGAACGACGGGCGGGCATTGAACTGTCAACGTCGTTTGTCTGATGTTGTGCCTGTCGACAATCAGAATTAGAACAGAAGCCGATGCCGGGCGCTGATGGTAGGGCTCCGCAGCGATACCTCGAAAGGCTTTTATGTCAGCACAGGATCTCAGCAAGCGCGACCCGAATTTCCAGGCCAAGACTTTTGCCGATCAGGTCGTCGATGCGGTGTTCGAACAGGCCGCGCAGGGTATTCTTCTTCCAGGTGACCGTATTCTCGAGGTTGAACTGGCAGCCAAGCTCGGCGTGAGCCGGGCGCCAATTCGCGAAGCCCTGCGCATCCTTGAGACGCAAGGTCTGATCGAGAGCGTCCCTTATCGTGGAATGCGCATCTTTGACGTCACGGCGAGCCTCGTACGCGAACTGAATTTGGTGCGGCGCGAGCTTGAAGCCCTGGCGATTACTGAGGCCGTGTCGACCGGTGCCATGAAGCGGCTGACGGCGGAACTGACGGAGATAGTCCGCGCGATGGAAGGCGCCGCCACGCAGGGCCAGAGGCGCGAGGCAGCACGGCTCGACGCGCAGTTTCATACCGCCATCATATTCGCATCCGACAATCGGATCCTGCAAAGTCTCTGGACCACGCTGCGGCCGCGGCTCGAGATCATCTTCTCCCTTGCGTGTCTGGAACGCGACCTCGGCAGCCTCTGCGAAGAGCACCGGCAATTGCTTCAAGCGCTGAGCGCCACTCCGTCGAAGAAGCTCAACATGGCTCTCAGGGACCACATCGTGACCGACAACGTCAGTGTGGACTATGAAGGCATCATTTCCGGCCGCCGCGCTGCCCGAGATCAGAACTGACCGGCGCTGTTAGGTCCGGATCGGGCTGGCTTCGAAGCGATAGCGGATGACGCACGGCGCATCGGGCGAAATATCCACCGCCGTCCTGATCCCGCGCCGCGCGATCGGATTGTCGGCCAGCGACACGTCCTCTGCAAAGTCGAACGCCGCAGCGATTGGCTCGATCCCGAGGCCGCGGAAGCGGCCATTCCAGGGTGGAGTCTGAAGGGCCCGATCTCCGATCCAGACCAGGCAGGACGGCAGGATACTTCTGTCCCAGTCGATCGTAAGCCGCGCTCCGGCATCGAGAAATTCGACGGAGACAGGGCCTCGAACACCGCACAGCTGCACGACATCCTCCGCAGGCTGTGTCTTCGGCAGCCGTGTGAGATCCACTGATCCGCCACCTCGTGCCGGAACGCTGCTTAACTGGCTGAACTCGCGTCCGGGCCTGCTCAGCATGGCGTTGGGTGGCACTATTGTCGGGTAGGTGAGCCCGAATTCGAAATCGGCGGCAATCCTGATCTGCCCGGCAGGGCGATCAAGATCGAGGATGGGATGCAGCCCAAGCGGAACGCGACAGGCGCGCCGGCTTTCCACGGCGAAGGTGATATCGAGCGCCGGAGCATCCGGATCGGCCTCGATCATTCTGGTCACACGCATCACGGGGGAGGGGGAAGGATAGGCCTGTCCCAGCAGCAGTCTGGTGCCGTCCCTTGACAGAAGGATCCATTTTTCGTTTGCCGACAATCCGTGTGGAGGCGAATTGACTGAGCCGCTGAGAACGTCACGCCATTCGAATTCGGCCTGCCTCTCGACTGGACCGCCAACGCCGAAAGGCGCGCAGGCAAATTCCCCACCGAGCCATTGCATGTGACCTGGCAGGTCCCCGTATGCCCGGTCGCCGGCCCAGGATGCGGCGGCGAACGGCACGAAATCGCGCCCGTCCGGCAGGCGGAAGCTGCAGTCCGTGAGGATGGCGCCGACGGGAACGACCGCCAAT
>NZ_RZSB01000199.1:0-8660 GCF_004023285.1 Mesorhizobium sp. M2A.F.Ca.ET.067.02.1.1 | reverse complement strand
GGTGATGCCGGCCATGTGCGGGGTGACGATGACATTGTCGAAGCCGAAATAGGGATGGTTGGGCGGCAGCGGCTGCACGGAAAAGACGTCGAGCGCGGCGCCGCCGATGCGGCCTTCTCGCAAGGCTTCGATCAGCGCCTCGTCGTCGACCACCGGGCCGCGCGAGACGTTGATCAGCAGTGCGCCGGGCTTCATACGGGCGATGCGCTCGCGGCTGATCAGGCCGCGCGTCTCCGCCGTCAGCGGGCAGCAGAGCACGATGACGTCGCTCTGCTCGACCAGCGCGTCGATCGACAGGAAGCCGACGCGCTCGGGCGCCGGGCGCAGGCTGCGCGTCGTTGCCACGACATTGAGGTCGAAACCGTGCGCGGCGATATGCCCGACGGCCTGGCCGACCGCGCCGAGGCCGACAATGCCGATCGTCTTGCCGGCAAGCTCGCTGGTCGAATTGGCATGCTCGCGCCCGGCAAGCCAGCCCTTGGCGCGCAGGTCGCGGTCCATCACGCGGAAGCGCCGCAATAGGGCGAGCGCTGCGAACATCACATGCTCGGCGACCGAGCGAGCGTTGACGGCGGGTACGTTCGCGACAAGCACGCCGGCGGCGGTCGCCGCCTCGACCGGGATCATGTCCAGCCCGGCGCCGTGGCGGATAGCGGCTCGCAAATTCGCCGCGCCTTGAAACAGTTCCGGCGGCAGCGGCGCGCGCACGATGACGATGTCGGCGTCGCGGGCCTCAGTGGTCAATGTCTTTGGATCGAGCGCGGAAGCGACGGCCAGCCGCCCTGCTCCGGCCAGCATGGCCGTGGCGCGGGGGTGCAGCGGATGCGTCGCCAGGATCTTGCGCATTGCACTCAGACCTTCTCGAGCGCCGCGCTTTTCGGTTCTGTTGCGTGGCCTTCGATGATCCCTTTCCAGTAGCTCTCGGCGCCCTGCAAATGGGCGCTCATCAGAGCCTGGGCGAGGTTGCCGTCGCGGCGCAGCAGCGCTTCGTAGATCTGGATATGCTCGGCATGCGAGCGCACGCTGCGTTCGGGATCGTTGAAATAGATCGGCAGGCGCTGCTCGCCCATCAGGTAATAGACGCTGCAGATGTTGTGGAAGACGCTGTTCTTGGTGGCGCGCACGATCTCGAGGTGGAATTCGCGGTCCTCCTTGGCGAGGCCTTCACCGGCGGCGATGCGTTCTTCGGAGGCTTTCAGGATCTCGCGCAGGCGTTCGAAGTTTTCTTCCGTTGCGCGCGAGCAGGCAAGCTCGGCTGCCTTGATCTCGTGGATCTTGCGCAGTTCTACCGTCTCATAAATCTGCACCGGATCGAGCGGCAGGCCGGCGCGGGCGAACAGCGCCAGCGCTTCCACGCTCGCCTGCTTGGTGTCGATATAGATGCCGGACTTGGCGCGCCGCTCGACGATGCGCATGGCTTCCAGGATGGCAAGCGCCTCGCGGATCTGGCCGCGGCTGACGGCGAAATGTTCAGCCAGCTCGCGTTCCGAAGGCGTGCGGCCGGACTCCTTGTCCGAGTTGGAGAAGAGATAGGCGGCGAGTTCCGCGAGAAGGTTCTTTTCTTTCATCGTCAAATACGTTGCGCGTGCGCCTCCAGGAATCGCTCGGAGATGGTGAAACCCAATCCAGGCTTTTCAGGGATCGCTATCATACCGTCCTCCGCTTCGACAGTCTCCTCGACCAGGTCGTGGATCATCGGGTTGGCGCCGAGCGAATATTCGATGATGAAGGAGGCGGGCGAGGCGGCGCACACATGCAGCCCGGCGAAGAAGCAGGGCGCGCCGGCCCACAGATGCGGCGCGAAACGCAGGTTGAAGGCGCTGGCGATGGTGCCGATCTTCATCGCCTCGCTGATGCCGCCGCAGAAAGCGGGATCCGGCTGGAAGATGTCGGCCGATTTCAACACCGCCAGGTCGCGGAAGGCGTAGCGCGTCGCCTCGCTTTCGCCCGTGGCGATCGGCGTTGAGCCCGAGGCTCGTACCTCGGCCATGCCCGGCTTGTCGTCCGCGCTCACAGGCTCCTCGAACCAGGCGAGGTCGAGATCGGCGGTGAGCTGGATGAAGCGCTTGGCCTCGGCGGCGGTGTAGGTGCCGTGCGCGTCGACCATCAGGTCGACCTCCGGACCGATCGCCTGCCTTGCGGCGCGCACGCGCGCGGCCGAAAGATGGGGCGCGCCGTCCATGGCGCCGACGCGCATCTTCAGCGCCTTGAAGCCGCCCTTGGCGATGTAGGATTGCAACTGCTCGCCGATGGCGTCGGGGGAGGCCCAGCCGCCCGAAGCGTAGGCCTGCATGCGCTCGACCTTGCGGCCGCCGAGCAGCCGCCATACGGGCTGCCCGAGCGACTTGCCGAGGATGTCCCACAGCGCGATGTCGACGGCGCTGATCGCCGCCACGCTCCTGCCGCGCCGCGCCAGCTGCGGCATCGCATGGCCGGCATGTGCCGCCGTCTCGTGCCGCACGCCGTTATAGAGCATTTCCCAGATGATGCCGATGTCGGCCGGATCGCGGCCGATGAGTTGCGGACCGATCTCGTGATTGAGCATATGGACGAGCGCGCCATAGCTGCCGGCGCTGCCGGCGGCGTTCTTGCCTTCGCCCCAGCCGACCAGGCCGTCGTCGGTCTCGATGCGCAGAATGGCGGCGTCGAACGTCGTCACCTGCCCGAAGTCGCTGCGATGCTGCCTCGCGACTTCGATCGGGACACGGACCCACCAGGCCTGAACGCTTTTGATGCGCATATTTTCCCTTCGGCCCCTCCGCCCGCCAGGCGGAAGGGACAAGCTTTGATCGGAGGTCTACTTGATCAGCGGCAGCAGCGTTTCGGCGGTTATGCGCATCTGGTCGGTGTAGAATTTCTCCGTAAGCACGCTGGAGCCGTGGTCCTGGATGAATTTGAGCTGCTCGGGCGAGATGTCGACCGGATTGCGTTCGACCATCTCCGGATAAGGCGCGGCGGGCGTGCGGTCGACGGGGGCGACGAACTCGTTGGTCAGCGCGCCGTCATAGCCGACTTCCTTCAGCGTGCGCACGATCTTCGGCCAGTCGATCTGGCCAAGGCCGGCGGCGAAGCGGTTGTTGTCGGCGACATGGAAATCGAACAGGCGCTTTCCGACCTGGCGGATCGCGTCATAGACGTTAAATTCCTCCATGTGGATGTGGTAGGCGTCGAGGCAGACGCCGCATTCGGGGCTCACCGCGTCGGCGAGCGCGAGCGCCTGGGCGCCGCGATTGAAGAGATAGGTCTCGAAGCGGTTGAGCGGTTCGATGGCGATCCGGACGCCGACCTTCTTGGCATGGGTGAAGCATTCGCGCGTGGCATCGACCACCCAGCCCCATTCCTCCGCCTCGGTGCCGTCCGGCACCACCTTGCCGACGGTCGCGGGCACCAGCGTGATGATCTCGCCGTCGAGCTCGCTCACCATGGTGAGCACGTCCTTGACATATTGGACGGACCGCTCGCGCTGGCCCTGGTTCTTGGCGGCGAGGTTGCGTTCGCCGAGCATCAGCGTCACCGAACCCCAGCAGCGGATGCCATACTCCTTGAGCAGCGCGCGCGTCTCCTTGGTCTTGTATTGCTCGGGCTCGCCGGAAATCTCGATCGATTCGTAGCCGAACTTCTTGATGCGCTTCAGCGTCACCTCCAGCGGCTCCGCCCGCATCCAATTGTGCGTCGAAAGATGCATGGTCTATCCTTCCCAGAATTCGCCTGTCACATTTTACCCGCGACGCCTCGAACAGAGGCGGCCGCACGTTTCCTCCCCAAGGCGTTGCCAGGTTTTCCTCGAAACTGGTTCGACCAATTGGGCCTGTCATGACGTCTACAGCAAATTTTCGCGCGCGGCAAGAAGTGGGCAGAGGAAGGCGACCGCGCCGGACAATGCTATGATTTAATAAGGTAATTTCGCATTTCCAATTGCGGGTCCGCGGCTTCTTCCAGCTTTTCAGGCGCTTGACCGAACTACGGGATTTGGTAATACCAGAATGACATGGCGTTCAGATGCCGTCAGGACTGACCAAACAGGCTGGCCCTCGCTCCAATTGGCGCTATGCTTGGTCACGAAAACAAGAGAGGGAGGATGCCGATGCCGACGACGATGAAGGGTCCCGGCCTGTTTCTGGCGCAGTTCGCGGGCGATGCCGCACCGTTCAATTCGCTGGCTTCGATCACCAAATGGGCGGCCGGGCTCGGCTACAAGGGCGTGCAGATCCCGACCTGGGACGGACGCCTGTTCGACCTCGCGAAGGCGGCCTCGTCGAAAGCCTATTGCGACGAGGTGAAAGGCATCTGCGCCGACGCGGGCGTCGAGATCACGGAACTGTCGACGCACCTGCAAGGGCAACTGGTGGCGGTGCATCCTGCCTATGACGCGCAGATGGACGGCTTCGCGCCGCCATCGGTGCACAACAATCCCAAGGCGCGCCAGCAATGGGCCGTCGAACAGATGAAGTTCGGCGCCAAGGCGTCGCGCAATCTCGGGCTGAACGCCTCGGTGTCGTTCACCGGCTCGCTGGCCTTCCCCTACCTCTATCCGTTCCCGCAGCGGCCGGCCGGACTGATCGAGGAAGCCTTCGGCGAGCTCGGCAAACGCTGGAAGCCGATCCTCGACGTCTATGAGGACAATGGCGTCGATGTCGGCTACGAGATCCACCCTTCCGAGGACGTGTTCGACGGCGCGACCTTCGAGATGTTCCTCGACGCGGTCGGCGGCCACAAGCGCTGCAACATCAATTACGATCCGTCGCATTTCCTGCTGCAGCAGCTCGACTATCTGGAATTCATCGACATCTATCACGAGCGGATCAAGGCCTTCCACGTCAAGGACGCCGAGTTCAATCCGACCGGACGGCAGGGCGTCTATTCCGGCTATCAGGGCTGGGTGAACCGGGCAGGCCGCTTCCGCTCGCTTGGCGACGGCCAGGTCGATTTCAGCGGCATCTTCTCCAAGCTCACCCAGTACAATTACGATTCCTGGGCGGTGCTGGAATGGGAATGCTGCCTGAAGCATCCCGAGGACGGCGCAGCCGAAGGCGCGCCCTTCATCCAGCACCACATCATCCGGGTGACCGAGAAGGCTTTCGACGATTTCGCCGCCGGCACGACCGACAAAAAGCTGCTGCGGGCGATGATGGGGATTTGACCCGCGAACTTCCCTGGAAGATCGACAGCGGGTCCGGGCGGGGTTGAATTCAAAGCCGCGGCGGACCCTTATACCCCGCCCGACGCCGTGCGTCGGCCCTCCGCAGGGGGAGGGTGAGCAGCCAAGAGGAGAGGACGAAAAATGGTCGGCGCATCGAAGTCGGAAACGGGAGGCGGCCCGATCCGCTACGGCATGGTTGGCGGCGGGCAGGGTGCCTTCATCGGCGCGGTGCATCGCATCGCGGCGCGCATGGACAATGATTTCGTGCTGGTGGCCGGCGCGCTGTCGTCGGACCCGGCGCGTGCCAAGGCTTCCGCCGCCGAGCTCGGGCTCGATCCAGCGCGCAGCTACAGCTCCTACGCCGAGATGGCCAAGGCCGAGGCCAAGCGTCCCGACGGCATCGAGGCGGTGGCGATCGTCACCCCCAACAACGTGCATGTGCCCGCGGCCAAGGCCTTCCTCGAGGCCGGCATCCATGTCATCTGCGACAAGCCGCTGGCAACGTCGCTCGCCGAGGCGAAGAAGCTTGCCGCGCTGGTCGAGAAGACCGGCAAGGTGTTCGTGCTTACCCACAATTACACCGCCTATCCGATGATCCGGCAGGCGCGCGAGATGGTGGCCAAGGGCCAGCTCGGCGACATCCGCATCGTGCAGTCGGAATATCCGCAGGACTGGCTGACCGAGGATCTCGCCGCCACCGGCCAGAAGCAGGCCTCGTGGCGCTCCGATCCCAAGCAGGCGGGCGCCGGCGGCGCGCTTGGCGACATCGGCACGCATGCCTACAATCTTGCCCGCTTCGTGTCCGGGCTGGAGCTGGATTCTCTGTCGGCCGACCTCGATGCCTTCGTGCCTGGGCGCCAGCTCGACGACAATGTCAATGTCATGCTGCGCTTCAAGCCAGTCGGCAACAAGCATCCGGCCAAGGGCATGATCTGGGCAAGCCAGGTGGCGCCCGGCCATGAGAACGGGCTGAAGCTGCGCATCTATGGCTCGAAGGGCGGGCTGGTATGGGTGCAGGCCGACCCGAACTATCTCTGGTACACGCCTTTCGGCCAGCCGAAGCAGCTGCTCACCCGGGCCGGCGCCGGCGCGATGCCGGTCGCGGCGCGTGTGACCCGTGTGCCATCCGGACATCCGGAAGGCTATCTCGAAGGTTTTGCCAACATCTACCAGGAGGCCGCCCGCGCAATCCGGGCGGCACGCAGAAGGGGCGGCAAGCCGGGCAAGGATGTGATTTTCCCGACGATCGAGGACGGCGTCGAAGGCATGGCCTTCATCGAGGCCTGCGTGAAGTCGTCGAAGAAAAATGGGGCGTGGACGAAGCTCTAGGGACGGCTGCGTCGTCTGAGGGGGAGTCCCCCTCACCCGGATTGCCAGCCGAATTGCAAACGCAATTCGGGGCAATCCGACCTCTCCCCGAGGGGAGAGGAGGGCGCCGGCGCCGACGACAACCTCTTTCTCCCCGCCGGGGAGAAGGTGGCAGCGAAAGCGGCCGGATGAGGGGGAGTGCGGCCCGCCAACGCAAATGGCTGGCCGCAAGCGGGGAGGGGTGTCGATGAAAATCGGCATGTGCATGTTCTTGTGGACCACCAGCGTCTCGAAGAAGGATGTGACGCTGTTGAAGGACATCAAGGCGACGGGTTTCGACGGCGTCGAGATACCGGTCTTTGCCGGCGCGCCTGACGACTACAAAAGGTTGGGCGAGATGCTCGACCGCATCGGTCTGGAGCGCACCGCGGTCTCGGCGATGGGCGATCCGGCGATGAACCTGATCTCGCCGGATGCCGCCGCGCGCAAGGCCGGTATCGATTACATGAAATGGGCGATCGACTGCAGCGCGGCGCTTGGCTCCAACACGCTGAGCGGGCCGCTGCATTCGACGCTCGGCGCCTTTTCCGGCAGCGGGCCGACTTCTGCCGAGAAGAAGCGCTCGATCGCCTCGCAGCGCGCCATCGGTGACCATGCCGGCAAGAAGGGCGTGACCATCGGATTGGAGGCGCTCAACCGCTTCGAATGCTATCTGGTCAACACCATGGCCGATCTGTGCGAGCATATCGATGCGATCGACCGGCCGCACATCAAGGCGATGTACGACACGTTCCATGCCAATATCGAGGAGGCCGATCCGATCGGCGCCTATACGAAGCATCGCCGCAATATCGTCCATGTCCACATTTCGGAGAACGACCGCGGGGTGCCGGGGCGCGGCAACATTCCATGGAAGGAGACTTTCTCCGCCATCCGCAAAAGCGGTTATGACGACTGGCTGACGATCGAGTCCTTCGGCCGCTCGCTGAAGCATCTGGCTGCGGCGACGAAGGTGTGGCGGGATTTCGCGGAGAGCCCGGAGGCGGTTTATCGCGAGGGGCATAGGCATATCAGGGACGGGTGGAAGGGGGCGGCTTAGGTGCACCGTCCGATCGGCGTCGCGATCCTTCGCGCCCCCCTCTGTCCTGCCGGACATCTCCCCCACGAGGGGGAGATTGGCAGCTCCGTTCGCTCCGCTGAACCTTGCAGCGTCGACGATTGGCGAAAGCCGCGATGACGGCTGATCTCCCCCCAAGTGGGGGAGATGCCCGGCAGGGCAGAGGGGGGCGCTGTCCCGCCGACCTCTCCTTAAAAGGCAGCAGTCCAACTACCCCTGCTCGGCCTGCAGCCGGTTGTAATCATGCAGCGTGCGGCTGAGCCTTCGGCGCAGGAAATTCGAGATGTTGTCGAAGATGAAGACGACGAGCAGGGTCAAAAGCACCATGTAGAAGACGTTGGCCCAGTTCGAATTGGTGCGCATCGCTTCCCACAATTTCAGGCCAATGCCGCCGGCGCCGACGGCACCGATGATGGTGGCGCCGCGGGTGTTCGATTCCCACTGGTAGAGGGTCTGGCTGATGAAGACCGGCACCACCTCAGGCAGCACGCCGTAGCGCTGCACCAATATCTCGTTGGCGCCGGTCGAGAGCACGCCTTCGCGCGGCTTGTCGTCGATGTTCTCCAGCGCCTCGGAATAGGTTTTGCCGAGCGTGCCGATCTCGGTGAAGAAGATCGCGGCGCTGCCGGCCAGCGGTCCCGGGCCGAAGGCGCGGGTGAAGAACAGCGCCCAGATCAACATGTCGACCGAGCGCATGAAATCGAAGAAGCGTTTCAGCACCTGGCTCAGAACGCCGCTCGGCGTGATGTTGCGGGCGGCGAAGAAGGCGAGCGGGAAAGCGACGATGCCGCCGAGCAGCGTGCCGAGGAACGCCATGACGATGGTCTGCAGCAGCTTCGTCCAGACATCACCGTGCTGCCATTGGGCGTTGTTCCAGAAATTGTCGGCGGCCAAAGCGAGGTTCGACGTGCCCGGCTTGAGTTCCGGCCCGGAGACGATCAGCGAGATGACTTCGCTATAGGGTTTGCCGAAGAACGGCGAGCGCGTATCGAAGACGAAATTCGCCCAACCGAGGAAGCGCTTGCGCACCTTGACGCGGTCGACGGTGACGCGCACCTCGCCGGCAAAGCCCAGCTTGGCGACGATCTCGTCATC
>NZ_RZSB01000198.1:0-8668 GCF_004023285.1 Mesorhizobium sp. M2A.F.Ca.ET.067.02.1.1 | reverse complement strand
GTGCCGAGCACCACCATGGGCACCGGACCGGAAGCGTGGGACGCGGCGACATGAACGGCGGCGGCCGTGTGCGGATCGAGCAGGTAGTCGCTTTTCTCGAGCGTCGCGCGGATGGTGGCCGCGACCTCGTCCACCGTGGCGCGACCGGCGTCGAACTCGGCGCGGATGCGCTCAAGTTCGCCTTCCTCGATGGTGAAGGCGCCGGACTGCTTCAGCCCGTTCATGTAGCGGCGCACCGTTTCGGCGTCGCGGCCAGCCGCCTCGAACAGCAGGCGCTCGAAATTCGACGACACCTGGATGTCCATCGACGGCGAGGTCGTGGCGAACACGCCCCTGGTCCGGTATTCGCCGCTCGCCAGCGTGCGCGCCAGGATGTCGTTGTCGTTGGTGGCGATGATCAGCCGCTCGATCGGCAGGCCCATGCGCTTGGCGGCGTAACCCGCGAAAATATCACCGAAATTGCCGGTCGGGACGGTGAAGGAAACCGGCCGGTCTGGCGCGCCGAGCGACAGAGCGGACGAGAAATAATAGACGATCTGAGCCATGATGCGGGCCCAGTTGATCGAATTGACGCCCGATAGCGACACCCTGTCGCGGAAAGCGTGGTCGTTGAACATGTCCTTCACCAGGCCCTGGCAGTCGTCGAAATTGCCTTCGACCGACAGCGCGTGGACGTTGGCAGCGCTTGACGTCGTCATCTGCCGCTGCTGCACCGGCGAAACCTTGCCATGCGGGAAAAGGATGAAGATGTCGGTGCGGTCGCGGCCGGCGAAGGCGTCGATCGCGGCACCCCCGGTGTCCCCCGAAGTCGCGCCGACGATGGTGGCGCGCTGGCCGCGGTCGGCAAGCACGTGATCCATCAGCCGCGCCAGCAACTGCATCGCCACGTCCTTGAAGGCCAGCGTCGGGCCGTGGAACAGCTCGAGGATGAAGGTGTTCTTGCCGGTCTGCACCAGCGGGCACACGGCCTGATGCCGGAAAGTGGCATAGGCCTCGCGCACCAGCCGCTCGAAGACGGGCGCCGGGATCTCGCCGCCGAGGAAGGGCGTCAGCACGCGGATGGCAAGGTCCGGATAGGTAAGCCCGCGCATGGCGCGGATGTCGGCGGGCGAAAACCGCGGCCATTCGCCCGGCAGGTAAAGCCCGCCGTCGCGCGCCAGCCCGGCCAGCACCGCGTCTGAAAATCCAAGCGCGGGCGCATCGCCGCGGGTACTCACATATTGCATTGTAAAAGGCCCATTGCTGCCGCTCGCGTCATCCACGGCAATTGGTTAATTTTCCGAGCCGGCTCAGTCGCATTTTTGCCGCGCCGTTGCTATACGTCACCGGCTTTGTGAGAGGGAAGTGCAGTTTCATGGCGTTTTTTTCGGTCAACCGTCGCTTTGTCGCGGGTCTGGCGCTCACCGGCTTTATGCTTGCCGCCGCCGGCTGCCAATCGAGCGACAATGGCATATTGAACCTCGGCATCGGCAAGAAACCCGATCCGACAGCTCCGATACCGCCGCAGGACCCCAAGATACTCGCCAGCCAGTTGCAGGCCTATTGCCCGAAAGTGACGCTGCGCGACGGGACAGCCTTCTTCAACACCTATGCCAAGGGCACGGCGGCGAAGCCGAAGAAAAAGAAGGTTGACGCCGCGGCCGACGCTGAAGCCGAGGCGGCGGCCGCCGCAGCCCAGACCGGCCCCAACGGCCAGCCGGTCGATCCCGCTCACGATCCGTCCAAGATCATCTACCAGGCCTCGATCTCGGACATGACGCGCGATTGCACCCATGCCAACGGCCAGTTGTCTATGAAGATCGCGGTCGCGGGCAAGGTCGTGCCGGGTCCGATGTTCGCGCCCGGAACCGTCACGATGCCGGTCCGCATCGCCGTCCAGCGTGGCGACGAGGTGCTTTATTCGCAGCTCCATCAGTACCAGGTGCAGGTCACCGATCCTTCGGCCGCAACCCAGTTCGTCTTCACCGATACCAATGTCGTGGTGCCGGAGCCTTCCGCAAAGGATTACCAGGCCTATGCGGGCTTTGACGAGAACACGCCGGCCGCCCCAGCGGACAAGTCGAAAGGCAAGCGGAAGAAACGCGCTCCGGCGACGAACTGAGCAGGGCTGGGATCGGAACGGATTTAGGCGTCTTCCGACCACTCCGAGAGCGCCGCAATCGTGCTGTTGAGCTCCGCCCAGCGCCGGATGACCGTTTCGGCGCCGGCCTCGGTCAGCGCGTCGGCGTGGCCCGGATAGCTGTGCCCGGCGCCGGTGAAGCCGATCACGCGCATCCCGGCCGCCCGGGCGCCGGCGATGCCGTGCACGGAATCCTCGATGACGAAAGTGTTCTTCGGGTTGGCGCCAAGCTTTTCGGCGGCGTAGAGGAACACGTCCGGCGCCGGCTTGGTCTTCTTGCTGGGAATGTCCAGCCCCGAAAAGATGCGGCCGGCGAAGAACGGCAGCAGTCGCACCTTCTCCAGCATGAACTCGACCCGCTCGGTGCGCGAATTGGAACAGACGGCACGCGGTGCGGTGACGGCGGCGACCGCCTCCCGGGCGCCGTCGATGATGCGCACGTCGCTGCGCAGCTTGCGGTCGACCAATTCCTCGGCGCGGTCGATCAGCGAGGCCTGGAACGGAATGTGCGACTTCTCCTCGAGCCGCAGCATGATGTCCTTGAAGGTCAGCCCGGCATAGGTCTCGGAAATTTCCTCCGCCGAGATCTCGAATCCGGCCGATGTCAGAAGCTCGGCCTCGACGCGCGCGGCGATGATTTCGGAATCGACGAGCACGCCGTCGCAATCGAAAATGACAAGATCTGGCTGGGGCATGGCAATCCGGGTCGTTGGGGGAGGAGCCTGACTGGCTTAAGCGGCGCGGCATACACCAACGGGCCGGCCTGCGCAAACCGCCGAGGGTCAGGCGTCGGGCCTTCACCGAATGTTTACGCTGATCGGTAACCATAACAGCCAGTAAACCGTAACGCGTTTGTTTGGGTGTTTTGATGTCTGCCGTGCGTCTTCTCGACGAGCTTTCCCTCGCCCCTGTTAGGTCCGAATGGCTGGACACGATCCTCAAGGGCGATTGTGTCGCCGCCCTCGACCGGCTGCCGGAAAAGACGGTCGACATCATCTTTGCCGACCCGCCCTACAATCTGCAGCTCGACGGCGACCTGCACCGGCCCGACCAGTCCAAGGTCGACGCCGTCGACGACGACTGGGACCAGTTCGAGAGTTTTGAAGCCTATGACGCCTTCACCCGCGCCTGGCTGCTCGCGGCGCGCCGCGTGCTGAAGCCCAGCGGCACCATCTGGGTCATAGGCTCCTACCACAACATTTTTCGCGTCGGCGCCCGCATGCAGGATCTCGGCTTCTGGATCCTCAACGACATCGTCTGGCGCAAGACCAATCCGATGCCGAATTTCCGCGGCCGCCGCTTCCAGAACGCGCATGAGACGATGATCTGGGCCTCGCGCGACCAGAAGGCCAAGGGCTACACCTTCAATTACGAAGCGCTGAAGGCGTCGAACGACGATCTGCAGATGCGTTCCGACTGGCTGTTTCCGATCTGCACCGGCGGCGAGCGCCTGAAGGACGAGAACGGCAACAAGCTGCATCCGACACAGAAGCCGGAAGCGCTGCTTGCCCGCATCATGATGGCCTCGACCAAGCCGGGCGACGTCGTGCTCGATCCCTTCTTCGGCTCCGGCACTACCGGCGCCGTCGCCAAGCGCCTCGGCCGCCATTTCGTCGGTATCGAGCGCGAGCAGGCCTATATCGACGCCGCCAATGAGCGCATCGCCGCGGTGCGCCCGCTGGAAAACGCCGATTTGACAGTGCTTTCGGGCAAGCGCGCCGAACCGCGCGTCGCCTTCATCAGCCTGATCGACAACGGCCTTGTCGCGCCCGGCGCCACGCTCTACGACGCCAAGAAGCGCTGGGCGGCGAAAGTGCGCGCCGACGGCACGCTGGCGATCGGCGACAGCGCCGGCTCGATCCACAAAGTCGGCGCCGAGGTGCAGGGGCTGGACGCCTGCAACGGCTGGACCTTCTGGCACTATGAGCGAAGCGGCGGCCTGACCCCGATCGACGAGCTGCGCCGCATCGCCCGGCTCGGTATGGAGCGGGCAGGGGCCTGAGCCGCCGGTCCGCTCTTGAAACGACGCTTCAACGGATCGCCGCAAGCGATTCAGTTCAGGCCACAATCCCGAGCCGTTCAAGATCCGCTTTAAGCGTCGGGGCGTTGGTGAACAGCAGCGCCTGCCAGCCGGCGGCCTTGGCGCCGTCGACATTCTTCTGGCTGTCGTCGATGAATAGCGAGGCCGACGGATCGAGTCCGAACGACACGACGTGATGGTCGTAGATGGCGCGGTCGGGCTTGATCAGGCCAATATCCCCGGAGACGGTGACGCCGCGCGGTTTCTCCAAGAACGGGAAACGGGCGCGCGCCTCGCGGAACGTGTCCGACGCCCAGTTGGTGAGCAGCGTCACGTCGTGGCCGTCATCGATCAGGTCCTCCAGAAGCGCGACGCTGTCTTCATAGGCGTGCGGCGCCATCTCGTGCCAGTAGCGGCGGAAATTGCGGATGTTCTCGGCATGGCCGGGATGCTCGGCGATCAGCAGCGCCTCGGCTTCTTCCCAGGTCCGGCCGCGATCCTGCTCGAGATTCCATGCGCTGGTGCAGACATTATCGAAAAACCATTTCCGCTCCCCGGCATCGGGGATCAGGCGGCTGAACGGGATGTCGGGATCGTAGTGGACCAGCACCTTGCCGATGTCGAACACGATATGGCGGATTTCAGTCATACGGGCCTCTTTGCACTGTGCGACGACGGTTTTTTCGTCGCGCCCGGTATGGCCGCTTCGATTGCCTTTTTCATGACAGTCGGCAGCGCCTCCCCGGAAATCTCGTGGGCCAGCGACCAGAAATGTCCGGACGGTGCGGCGCCGTTGACGCGGGCGTGGAAGATTTCGAGCTCGAGCGCGAAATGCGTGAAGACATGGCCGATCTGCCCGGCGCGCCGCCAGTCGCCTGGAAAGGGCGCGGCGTCGGCTGTCGTGGCGCCGTCGATCCGCGCCGTCCAGTCCGTGGTCGGCACCTCGGTCATGCCGCCGAGCAGGCCCTTCTCCGGCCGTTTGCGCATCAGGATGGCGCCGTCGGCGCGCTCGGCGACGAAGGCAGCACCCCTGCGCAGCGGCTTGTCGTCCTTCGGCAGGCGGACCGGGAAACGCTCGGGATCGCCGGTGAGAATGGCGCTGCAATCCTCGCGGACCGGGCAGAGCATGCAGCGCGGCCGCTTCGGCGTGCAGGTCGTCGCGCCGAGATCCATCATCGCCTGGGCGAAATCGCCGGGCCTGGCCTGCGGCACCAGCTTTTCGACCAGTTCGCGGATTTCGGGTTTCGCTTCGCTGAGCGGGGCTTCGATCGAATTGAGCCGGGTCATCACCCGCTCGACATTGCCGTCGACGACTGCCGCCGGCCGGTCGAAGGCGATCGCCGCGATCGCCGCCGCCGTATAGGCGCCGATCCCCGGCAATTCGCGCAGGCCGGCCTCGGTGTCGGGAAAGCGGCCGCCGCGCAGCGCGACGAGGTCGGCGCAGGCCTTCAAATTGCGCGCCCTGGAATAGTAGCCGAGCCCGGCCCAGGCTTTCATCACGTCTTCGGCGGGGGCCGCCGCCAGCGCCTCGACCGTCGGCCATTTCTCGACGAAATTGCGGAAATAGGCCTTTACCGCCTCGACCGTGGTCTGCTGCAGCATCACCTCGGACATCCACACGCGATAAGGATCGGCCCTCACGCCGCGCGCAAACGCAACCGGCGTGACGCGCCAGGGCAGGTCGCGGTGATGCGCGTCGTACCAGGCAAGCAGGCGGGACGCGATGCCCATGTCTTCGGACGCGGCTTTCTGTGATGCCTTGCGGGTCTGGTCGAGCGGTGCCATTGATCGGATGAACTGGGAACTGGAGAACGCACATGGCAGGGAAAAGGGCCTTCGGCAATCCCGTTCCGGTGAGCGATCTCGCCACCGAGATCCTCGACCCGGTGCTGAAGAAGCGCGCCGGCATCTCGATCGGGCTGGTGCAGTCCTGGGAGGAAATCGCCGGGCCGCGCCTGGCCACTCATTCGCGCCCGGAAAAAATCCAGTGGCCGCGCCGGCTGCATGAGGACGACCCATTCGAGCCAGCGACGCTGATCATCGCCTGCGAAGGCATGGCGGCTTTGCATCTGCAGCACGAGGCCGGCGAGATCATCAACCGCGTCAACGCCTTCCTGGGCTTCAACGCCATCGGCCGCGTCAAGATCCTGCAGAGACCGGTGCTTTCGCAAAAGGCGCGGCCGAAGCCCGCGCCGCGACCCTTGACCGAGGCCGAGAAGGCAAAACTTTCGCATCTGGTCGGCAAGATCGAGGATGACGGCCTGCGCGCTTCGCTTGAGCGGCTCGGCGCCACAATTTTGGGTGAAAGGAAGCCCAAAGGGTCGTAAGAAGCGTCATGAATGCGTCACCATCTCGCGCATTCGTGATGCTCGTGATCAAGTTTCGCGATTGGATTGGGGATCGCGATGCCTTAATTCGCGCCAACTCTCGCCTTTTCTAGCCCTTGCATTGCAAAATCCAACCGATATCAGGTGATTCGCATGAACCGTGCCCCGTTTGGCAATAGCTTGTCCCGCAGAAACCTTCTGACAGCGCTGGCCGCTGTTCCTGCGGTGGCGCTGCTTGCCGCATGCAGCGACTCCGGCGAGGAGGCCAAGGCCGCCGACGTGAAGCCCGCCGACCCGTCGACGCCTGCCAAGCCCGCCGCCACTCCGGCGGCCGCCCAGGTGCCGGAGGCACAGGGCACGGTCGACATGGCGGAACTGCTCAAGCCCGGCGCGCTGCCCGAAAAGCAGCTCGGCAAGGACGACGCCAAGGTCACCATCGTCGAATACGCCTCGATGACCTGCCCGCATTGCGCGCATTTCGCCATGACCACCTTCCCCGAGCTGAAGACCAAATATATCGATACCGGCAAGGCGCGTTACATCCTGCGCGAATTCCCGTTCGACCCGAGCGCCGAGGCCGGCTTCATGCTGGCACGCTGCTCCAAGGACAATTACTTCGCCATGGTCGACGTGCTGTTCAAGCAGCAGCCGAGCTGGGTCGGCGTTAACAACACCAAGGAAGCGCTGCTGCAGATCTCCAAGCTCGCCGGTTTTACACAGGAGTCCTTTGAGTCCTGCTTGACGGACCAGAAACTTCTGGACGATGTGAGAGCAGTCCAGAAACGCGGAGCGGACGAGTTCAAGGTCGACTCGACGCCGACTTTCTTCATCAACGGAAAGACCTACAAAGGGGCGATGTCGATTGAGGAAATGTCGGCCATCATCGACCCTCTGCTCTGACATCCAGGCCGCGCCGAAGCGGTCAGGTTTTGGCGCGCGCATCTGTAGTGTAGGGCGGCGCGAATGAAATTTTCGCGCCTTCGCCTTCTCGGTTTCAAATCCTTCGTCGAGCCTGGCGAGTTCGTCATCGAACGCGGGTTGACCGGCATTGTCGGGCCGAACGGCTGCGGCAAGTCGAACCTCGTCGAGGCCTTGCGCTGGGTGATGGGCGAAAGCTCCTACAAGAACATGCGCGCGTCCGGCATGGACGACGTGATCTTCTCCGGCTCCGGCGCGCGCCCGGCGCGCAACACCGCCGAAGTCACGCTTTTCCTCGACAACACCGACCGCACGGCGCCCGCCGCCTTCAACGATGCCGACGAATTGCAGGTCTCGCGCCGCATCGAGCGCGAGGCCGGCTCGCTCTACCGCATCAACGGCAAGGAAGCCCGCGCCAAGGACGTGCAGCTGCTCTTTGCCGACCAGTCGACCGGCGCCCGCTCGCCCTCCATGGTCGGCCAGGGCCGTATCGGCGAGCTGATCCAGGCAAAGCCGCAGGCGCGCCGCGCGCTGCTCGAAGAAGCGGCCGGCATTTCCGGCCTGCACACGCGCCGACATGAAGCCGAGCTTCGGCTGAAGGCCGCCGAGCAGAATCTGGAACGGCTGGACGACGTCGTCGGCGAGCTGGAAGGCCAGATCGAAAGCCTGAAGCGCCAGGCGCGCCAGGCCTCGCGCTTCAAGAACCTGTCGGCCGATATCCGCAAGGCAGAAGCGACGCTGTTGCATCTGCGCTGGACATTGGCAAAGACCCAGGAAGGCGAGGCGCGCTCCGCGCTTGCCGTCGCCACCACGCTGGTCGGCGACCGCGCCGCCGCCCAGATGGCCGCCGCCAGGGAGCAGGGCATCGCCGCGCACCGGCTGCCGGACCTGCGCGACGCTGAAGCCGCCGCGGCCGCCGCCTTCCAGCGCCTGTCGATCGCCAAGACGCAGATCGAGGAGGAGGCCGGTCGCATCCGCGCGCGCCAGAGCGAGCTCGAACGCCGGCTGCAGCAGCTCGACGCCGACATCGCCCGCGAGGAGCGGATGGTGCGCGACAATGCCGACATCCTCGAGCGCCTGCGCACCGAGGAAGCCGAGCTCAATTCGGAAAATGCAGGCGCCGCCGAGCGCGAGGCGACCACGCGCGCCGCTTTCGAACAGGCAGGTGCTACGCTGTCGCAAAGCGAGGCAAGACTTGCCGCGCTGACGGCCGAGCGCGCCGAGGCGGCGGCCTCGCGCCACCAGATCGAGCGCTCGTTGCGCGAAACAGCCGAACGCCGCGAC
>NZ_RZSB01000197.1:0-8674 GCF_004023285.1 Mesorhizobium sp. M2A.F.Ca.ET.067.02.1.1 | reverse complement strand
CTGCAGCGTGTTGAGGAAGGCGCATTCGACTTCGGCCCAAAAGCCGTCCGGCCGCGAACCGATCGGCGTCGAGCAGACGAGGCCGGTATCCGGCCGCCATGCCGCCATCAGGTGCTGAACATAGTCCCTCGGCATCAGCACGTTGGAATCGGCGAGGACGACCCAATCGTGCCGCGCCGCCTGCCAGCCCTTGACGCAGTTGTTGAGCTTGGGATTGGCGCTGATATGGTCGTCGCCGATCAACAACCGCGCCGGAACCTTCGGGTGGCGCGCTATCGCCGCATCGATGAGCCTCACCACCGGGTCCTCGGCATGCGCGACGCAGAAGATCAGCTCATAGCGCGGCCAGTCGAGCGAGAAGGCGCGCTGAAGGGTCTCCTGCGTGAACGGCTCGACGCCGCGCGAAGGAACGATGATCGAGACCGGCTGCGCGCCGACGGGCGGCGCAATGACATGTCTTCGTTTCAGCCGCGACGCGGCGAGCAGGATGCTGGCGAGGTTCGAGAAAAGAAGGGCTGACGAAGCCAGGCCGGCTGCGATAGTCAGTTCCATCGAGATCTGGTCACTCTATCTCTTTGTTTTCACGCAATTCCGGACGGAAAACCGCTCACACTTTTCCTGGAATTGCTCTTGGCCGCATGCGACCATTTCATCAGTCACAGAGCGCCCGAGTCGCCCGGCACGGTTTGTGCACACCAACATTGTCATGTGTCACTTAAATGACATTGTTTTTCGGCACGTGCGCTACAAGGCTGGCAGGATGGTCGGCGCGGCGCGTTTAACAGCGAAGCGCGACAAAATGTTCCGCGGCGGCAACCGGAGTGGCCCATGTATCGCGCAGTGACGCGCAACATCGAAGTGCTGGTCAGACCCTTCTATCTGGAGGATAGATCCGATCCGTCGGAGAACCGCTATGTCTGGGGCTATCAGGTGACGATCGACAACCGCTCCGACGATTTCGTGCAGCTTTTGTCGCGCTACTGGCACATAACCGATGGCCAGGGCCGTGTCGAGGAGGTGCGCGGCGCCGGGGTCGTCGGCGACCAGCCGGAGCTCAATCCCGGCGACAGCTATCAATACACGTCAGGCTGCCCGCTCTCGACACCGTCGGGCATCATGGTCGGCCACTACACGATGCGCAACGGCCGCGGCGAGACGTTCGACATCGCCATTCCGGCTTTCTCACTCGACATGCCAGGTACAAGGCGGACGGTGAATTAGCCGTCGGCGATTGGCGTCTTTCTCCCCGTTCTACGGGGAGAAATGCCAGGCAGGGCAATGAGGGGCGGCGCCGGCTTCCGAGAATTTTCGTCGAGGCTCACGAGGCGGCGCCCACGGCGGACGCTATGATCGCCAACGTTGGCGCTGCCCCTCATCCGCCCTTCGGGCACCTTCTCCCCGTGGAACGGGGAGAAGGAACGGGCGTCACTCCGCCGCAAATTCTGCCGGGTCGAAGTCGTATTGCGTCGAGCAGAACTCGCAGGCGACATGGATGCCGCCCTCCTCGGTCGAGTCCTTGATCTCCTCAGCCGAAAAGCCTTGGAGGATGCCGTGGATCTTCTCGCGCGAGCAGGAGCACTGGTCGTCGACGGGCACGCTGCGGAAGACGCGCACGCCGTGCTCGTGGAACAGCCGGTAGAGCAGCCGCTCGGCGCCAACGGTCGGGTCGATCAGCTCGGTCGGCTCGATGGTGCCGAGCAGCGCCAGCAATTCCTGCCAGGAATTGTCGGCCGGGTGGTCCGTCAGCTCGCGGTCGTCGCCGTCGCCGCCCGAAATATCGGGAATGCGCATGCGCTCCGGCGCCTGAGGCAGGAACTGCGCCAGGATGCCGCCGGCCCGCCACTGCTCGCGCGCGCCGGCCGGGCCGGGCGTGACCAGCTTGGCGACCGACATCTTGATATCGGTCGGGATCTGCTCCGACTGGCGGAAATAGGTGCGCGCGGCATCCTCCAGTGAGGTGCCGTCGAGCTGGACGATGCCCTGATAGCGCTGCGTGTGTGTGCCCTGGTCGATGGTCAAGGCCAGCACGCCGTTGCCGAGCAGCGTCTGCTGCGAGGTCTCGCCGGCGTCGGTCAGCGCCTGCAGCCGGTCGGCGTCGAAGCGCGCATAGGCGCGCAGCGCATTCGGCGTGGTGAAATCGGCCACCAGCATGTCGACCGGCCCGTCGGTGCGCGTCTGCAGGATGAACTTGCCCTCGAATTTAAGCGAGGTGCCGAGCAGCACGGTGAGCACGCAGGCTTCCGCCAGCAGGCGGGCGACGGGCTCGGGATAATTGTGGCGGCTCAGAATAGCGTCGAGCATCGGCCCGAGCTGCACTGTGCGGCCGCGCACATCGAGCGGCGCGACCTCGTAAGGCACGACGTGGTCGTCGCCGGCGAAGCCGAATTCACCGAGTTGGGGTTTATGCTCAGCCAAGGTCTGGGTTTCCAACATGACAAAACTCCGGGGCGCAGCCATGCAACCCGATGAGCCGCATGCGTCGAAGCGCGTTCAATTTACGTGATGGCCCGCAAATAGGCATCACATACCCCCAGATCAAGTTGACCCCGGTCAGATCGGAAGCGGTCAGGTCCGCCCCTCTCAAGCGCCCAGGCACCAGGCCAGGACCGCCTTCTGGGCGTGCAGCCGGTTCTCGGCCTCATCGAAGACCACCGAATGCGGCCCGTCGATCACCTCGTCGGTGACCTCTTCGCCGCGATGCGCCGGCAGGCAGTGCATGAACAACGCATCGGGCTTGGCCTTGGCCATAAGCGCCGCGTTGACCTGATAGGGCAGGAAGACGTTGTGGCCGCGAGCACGGTGCTCCTGGCCCATCGAGACCCAGCTGTCGGTGACGACGCAATCGGCCTGGTCGACGGCTTCCTCGGCGGATTTGGCAAACCGGACCTTGCCGCCATGGGCTTTCGACCAATCGACATATTTCTCGAAAGGCTCGCTGCCTTCCGGCACCGCGACATTCAAGTTGAAACGGAACCGGGCCGAGGCTTCGAGCAGCGAGTGCAGCACATTGTTGCCGTCGCCGGTCCAGGCAAAGGTCTTGCCGGCCACCGGGCCGCGATGCTCCTCGAAGGTCATGATGTCGGCCATGAGCTGGCAGGGATGTGTATCGTCGGTCAGCCCGTTGATGACCGGAACCGTGGCGTTCTCGGTCAGCTCGATCAGCCGGTCGTGAGAGGTGGTGCGGATCATGATGGCGTCGACATAGCGCGACAGCACTTTCGCCGTGTCGGCGATGGTCTCAGAGCGTCCGAGCTGCATCTCGGTGCCGGTCAGCATGATCGTCTCGCCGCCGAGCTGGCGCATGCCGACATCGAAGGACACGCGCGTGCGCGTCGACGGCTTGTCGAAGATCATGGCCAGCACCTTGCCGTCGAGCGGTTTTGAGCGCTCACCCGCCTTGAGCCTGGTCTTTCGCGCCATCGCGTCGTCCAGCATGATGCGCAGGTCGCCCGCCGAAACGGCGGATAGATCGGTGAAGTGGCGGACGCTCATCGGCAGGTTCCAGAACTTATTTCGCGGCTTCGGCCGCTATCGCGTCGGTCAGCCCCTTGGCGCCGCCGCGAATGCGCTTCAGCGCCTCACCGATCTCCTCGTCGGTGACGGTGAGCGGCGGCAGGAGGCGGATGACGTTGTCGCCCGCCGGCACGGCAAGCAGGTGCTGGTCGCGCAGCGCCATGTTCACCTTGGTGTTGGGCATGGCGCATTTCAGGCCGAGCATCAGGCCGGTCCCCCTGATGCCTTCGATGACCTCGGGAAATTCGTCTGCGACCGCCGCAAGGCCCTGCTTCAACAACAGCGCCTTGCGCTGCACATCCTCGAGGAAGCCGTCGACCAGCACCACGTCGAGCACGGCGTTGCCGACCGCCATCGCCAGCGGATTGCCGCCGAAGGTGGTGCCGTGCACGCCGGCGGTCATGCCGGTCGCCGCCTCGTCCGTGGCGAGGCAGGCGCCCATCGGGAAGCCGCCGCCGATACCTTTGGCGATCGCCATCAGGTCGGGCGCGACGCCGGCCCATTCATGCGCGAACAGCTTGCCGGTGCGGCCGATGCCGCACTGGACCTCGTCGAAGATCAGAAGCAGGCCGTGCTGGTCGCAGAGCTGCCGCAGCCGCTTCAAGGACTGCGTCGGCACCGGGCGTATGCCGCCCTCGCCCTGCACGGGCTCGATCAGGATGGCCGCGGT
The DNA here is from genome assembly GCF_004023285.1 of Mesorhizobium sp. M2A.F.Ca.ET.067.02.1.1. NCBI lineage: Bacteria > Pseudomonadati > Pseudomonadota > Alphaproteobacteria > Hyphomicrobiales > Phyllobacteriaceae > Mesorhizobium > Mesorhizobium sp. M2A.F.Ca.ET.067.02.1.1. The sequence goes on along the minus strand of NZ_RZSB01000197.1, from coordinate 4,491 downwards.
CTCCGCCGTGATCGCCTTTTCCGCGGCATCGATGTCGTCGAATGCAACCTGGTCGAAACCTTCGACCTTGGGCCCGAAGCCCTCGAGGTATTTGTACTGGCCGCCGGCGGCGATCGTCGCCAGCGTGCGGCCGTGGAAGGCGCCTTCGAAGGTAATGATGCGAAACCGCTCCGGATGGCCCTGGACGAACTGATAGCGCCTGGCCGTCTTGATGGCGCATTCCAGCGCCTCGGCGCCTGAATTGGTGAAGAACACCTTGTCGGCAAAGGTGGCATCGACCAGCCGCTCGCCCAGCCGGCGCTGTTCCGGGATCTCGTAGAGATTGGAGACGTGCCAGAGCTTGGCGGCCTGTTCGGTGAGCGCCGCGACCAGATGCGGATGGCTGTGGCCCAGCGAATTCACCGCGATGCCGCCCGCGAAGTCGAGATATCGCTCGCCCTTGTCGGTGACCAGCCAGGTCCCCTCCCCACGGTCGAAGGCCAGGGGTGCGCGGGCAAAGGTCTCGTAAAGCGCCGAACCGCTCATTATATGCGTCTCCGGAACCGGAAATCAAAAAAGCCGCCAATGCGGCGGCCTTTGCGGCTTATCATGTTTTTCGGCCATGAAGTCAACGAAAACGTCACGCAGAAGCGCGTGGCAAGCCCCGGCGCCACTCCGGCCCATCAGTGGTCAGGCAAGTTGGGGAAAACCGTAAAAACCGAATCGGTGTTGCCTTTGGGACTCTTGTCACCGAGTCAGCGCATAAGGTAATTGTAGTCGAGAAATAACTATATTTCGTGCGGCGGACCTAGATCACCCGGTACATGTGGTGTCGTTTGCCCGGCGAGAGCCGGCTCGGGAAAGGATTCTGGCTGCCGCACGCATTAGCAGGAGCGCGGTCTCATGAACTGGACTGACGAGCGGGTAGAACTTCTCAGGAAATTGTGGTCGGAGGGCCTGAGCGCCAGCCAGATTGCCGCACAGCTTGGCGGAGTGAGCCGCAACGCCGTCATCGGCAAGGTGCATCGCCTGAAGCTGTCGGGCCGCGGCCGCGCGACGGCTGCCCCGGCGCGTCAGAAGAAGGCGACGCAAGGCGCCTCGATGCAGAAATCGGTCGCCCGCGCGGCGAGCCCGGCGCGCCATGTAACTGCCAGCATCGGCGCCACCGCGTTGCAGGTGCAGTTCGACGCCGAGCCGGTCGCGCGCCATTACATCCGCCCGGTCGAGAACGTGGTGGTTCCGATCTCGCGCAACCTGCAGCTCGTCGAGCTGACCGAACGCACCTGCAAATGGCCGAATGGCGACCCGCTCTCGGAAGACTTCAGCTTCTGCGGCAACGACGCCGCCGAAACGGGACCGTATTGCAAGTATCATTCCCGGGTTGCGTTCCAGCCGGCGGCGGAACGGCGCAGGGCAAGATAAGGGAATAAGGGAGTAAGGCAGTAGGGGAATAGGGGAAAGAGCGCTTCACGCGCGACGTTTCGCCAGTCGCTCCGTATGACCACTCCCTTACTGCCTTACTGCCTTACTGCCTTACTGCCTTACTGCCCTACTCCCCTACTCCCCTCTCTTCACAGCCACCCATTCTTCTTGAACCGCCAATACAGGAACGAGCAGATCGCGGCCATCACCAGCAGGATGACGGGATAGCCATATTCCATCTTCAGCTCCGGCATGTCGGTGAAGTTCATGCCGTAGATGCCGGCGAAGGCGGTGGGCACCGCCAGGATGGCGGCCCATGAGGCGAGCTTCTTCGAGATCGCGGTTTCCTGGCTCTGTCCGACGAGAAGGCTGGCTTCGAAAGCGAAGGCCAGGACCTCGCGCAGGGAGTCGATCTTTTCCTGCACGGTGCGGATGTGGTCGGTCACATCGCGAAACAGCGGATGCATGGCTGCATGGATCTGCGGCAGGTCGGCGCTGGTCAGCCGGCGGCAGACCTCGACCAGCGGCAAGGCCGCATTGCGCAGCCGCAGGAGATCGCGGCGCAGCATGTAGAGGCGCTCGATATCCGAACCAATCATCGGCTTCAGAAGCACCTTGTCCTCGATCGCCTCGACCTCGTCCTCGATCTGCTCCAGCACCGGCATGTAGTTGTCGACGATGAAATCGAGGATGGCGTAAAGGACGAAATCCTCGCCCTTGGCCAGCGAGTGCGGGCAGCTTTCCCAATGCTGGCGCACGGCGGCGTAGGAGGTCGACGGGCCGTGCCGGACGCTGACGATGTAGCCGGTGCCGACGAACAGATGCGTCTCGCCGAAGGTGACGCGGCCCTCGATCAACTGCGCGGTGCGGGCGACGATGAACAGGGCATCGCCATATTGCTCGATCTTCGGGCGCGCATGCGGGTGCTCGGCGTCCTCGATCGCGAGGTCATGCAGGTGGAATTGCGCTTGCACCCTAAGCAGAAGGTTGCGGTCGGGCTCGAGCAGGCCAATCCAGACGACATGGCCGGGTTTTGCCGCCCATTCGCCGGCCTGTTCTATGGCAATGTCGGCGACACGCTTGCCGCCCAAATAGACGCTGGACGCAATGATGCCCGACGTCGGGGCCGGGGTCAGGTTCCGAACTTGTTCCATCGCAAACCTCCCGAGACTGCGACTGACAATTCGCCGTGCCTGGAGCAATTCCAGGAAAAGTGTGAGCGGTTTTCCGCCCGGAATTGCGTAAAAACAATAGTTGGGGCGTTTCGCCGCTTCCGTGAAACGGTGAAACGCACTGGAGAGCTTAGCCTAAATCAGAAAACCGTTCGAGGGGCCTGAATTCACTTAGCCGGCACCGTGCCTGGCAGCACCACCTGGTCGGTCTTGTCGCCCTTCGGCCGTTCGGCGGGCATCTGGTCGCCGGTGACGATGTAGTAGATGGTCTCGGCGATGTTGGTCGCATGGTCGCCGATACGCTCGATATTCTTGGCGCAGAACAGAAGATGCGTGCAGGGCGTGATGTTGCGCGGATCTTCCATCATGTAGGTCAAAAGCTCGCGGAACAGCGAGGTGTACATGGCGTCGATCTGGTCGTCACGATCGCGCACGAAGCCGATCCTCTCGACCGAGCGCGAGGCGTAGACGTCGAGCACTTCCTTGAGCTGCGTCAGCGCCAGGTTGGCAAGCGCCTCCAGACCGCGGAAAAGGCTGTTCGGCTGGCGCCCGTCGACCGAGGCGACGCGCTTGGCGACGTTCTTGCCAAGATCGCCGACCCGCTCGATATCGGCCGAGATGCGGATCGCGCCGACGATCTCACGCAAATCCGTCGCCATCGGCTGGCGCCTGGCGATGATGATGATGGCCTTGTCATCGATCTCGCGCTGTCCCTCGTCGAGGACGATGTCGTCCTGGATGACCTTCTGGGCAAGGCCATGGTCGACATTGACGAGGGCCGCGACAGCCTGTTCGACCATGCGCTCGGCATGGCCGCCCATCGCCGCAATGCGCTTGGACAGGAATTTCAGCTCTTCGTCATAGGCACTGACTGTATGCACGGACTGCATCGATATGCCTTCCCGGTTTGTGCCGGCTGGTGCGTTCCCTCAATCTGTCGCTGATACGCGAACCGCATGACAGAAAGAAGAAAATCGCGGTTGGCAACCGGTACACGATCAGCGAGCCGGCAAATGAACCGTGAACGCCGCACCCTTGCCGACTTCCGACTTGATCGACAATCTTGCGTTATGACGGCTCAATATATGCTTGACGATCGAAAGGCCAAGCCCGGTGCCTTTCTGGGTGCGGCTGTTTTCGACATCGATGCGGTAGAAGCGTTCGGTTATGCGCGGAATATGTTCTTCGGCGATGCCGGGGCCGTAGTCTCTTATGGTGACGTCGATGCCTGGGTCCTGACCGTCCTCGACGCGTGCCATGGATACGGTCACGCGTCCGCCTGACTGGCCGTATTTGCAGGCATTCTCCAGGAGATTCTCGAAAACCTGGAAGAGTTCGTCGCGGTCGCCGGGGACGGAAACCGGACCATCGATGAAGTCCCGCTCGATGACGATGCCGTTCTCGCTGGCCAGTGGCCCGAGCGAATCGATGACGCTGTCGATCGTCTGGCGAAGATCGACCGCCGTGCCCGGCCTCAGATAAGGTTTCATCTCCAGTCGCGAGAGCGAGAGCAGATCGTCGATCAGGCGGGCCATGCGTCCCGTTTGGTTCTGCATGATCTGCAGGAACTGGTCGCGCGCCGCCGGATCGTTGCGGGCCGGCCCGCGCAGCGTCTCGATGAAGCCGGCGATCGAGGCGAGCGGCGTGCGCAATTCATGGCTGGCATTGGCGATGAAGTCGGCCCGCATGCGGTCGATGCGGCGCGTCTCGCTCTGATCCTTGAACACCAGCACGTAAAGGCCTGTGGCATGGCCGACCGTTGACGCGCTGACCCTGTATGTCCGCTCCACCGGCAGCTTTTCGGTGTAATCGACAGCATCGGCGGCGACCTCGCCCGACAGGATGCCGTCCAGCAGCGCCTGCATTTCCGGCGCGCGAAACTTCAACGCCAGAGACATGCCCGGCGCCAGGCCGCCGA
>NZ_RZSB01000196.1:0-8694 GCF_004023285.1 Mesorhizobium sp. M2A.F.Ca.ET.067.02.1.1 | reverse complement strand
GGTAATGATAGCCGGCGACGACAACGGCGCCGGCAACCGACCGGGGATGCCGGCGCGCCATTTCGAGCGCCACCGCTGCCCCCCAGGAATGGCCGACAACCATGTAGCGCTCGATGCCGAGTTTCGCGACCGCGGCATCGATGAGGTCGGCCTGGGCAGCTGCTGTCCAAGGTCTGCCGGCCGGGCGTGGACTCATGCCGAAGCCGGGCCTGTCGAAGGCAAGTACGCGATGTCTGGCGGCGGCCCTGCCGAAGATGCCGCTTGTCGTGAAGTCTTCCGCCGACGCGCCATTGCCGTGCAACAGCAGAAGCGGTTGCCCGTGGCCCGCCTCCAGGAAATGCAGCTTCGTTCCCCGGAGATGGATGAAGCGCCCGAGCGGACGTGCGGCCAACGCCCGTCTCGCCAGGAGATTGTTATAGAGCGCCAGCCCGAACGTTGCGGCCGCAAGCAACAGAAGCAGGTTCTTCCTGGACTTTGCCGTCATGGTTGGAATTTAGGCGGGGGTGCGAAAGCAGGGGACTTTTTGCAGTGGTGGGCTGCTTGCTATCAGGCCGACCCTTTCTGAGGCAGATCAGTCTCTTCCTCGGTTTGGTCGCGCAGGCTTTGCTCGGCCTCCTTCTTATCAGTCCCGCCCGACAGCTTTTGCCGGGCGAGCTCGCGATCCACAACCTTCCGCGAGCCTTCAACCGGATCTTCTTGCGGCGAATCCCTGTCCGCTCCTGCTTGCTGGACGGTCCTACCACTGCTTGGAGTGGATCGCACAGTATCGTCGTTTTGGCGCGACTTCGTCATTGAGCACCTTCTCCGCTTTGGTCGGATGTCTGCTAGCTTCCGGGCAGGTTGGAAGCAGGGTCCAAACCTCTGTGGCCGCCCTTTGTTCCGTGCGCGGCGCGACCGGCCTCGCCACCTTCCGCAACCGGGCAGAACCAACGGCTGCTTACTGCAACAAATGTGGTTGAGGCTGAACCGCTGCACTTCTACGACTGCGGCAAGCGTCCGGTTGCCTGCTGCGTCCGCCTCGCGATGGAGGAACCATGACGCGCCACTCTCCACTCAGCCTTTTGGAATTCGAAGCGCTCACGCAAGCAGCTTCGAAACTGTCGAAGGATCACGGCGAAACGCTGGAAAGCGTGGTGACCTCATTGTTCGAAGCGCTGCGCGAAGGAGAGACCTGCCCAAAGGCGGTTCTGGACGCGGTAATCGCGGCGCTTACCAAGGAGATCCGCTAGACTAGTCGGCCGGCCTGCCGGACCCCTCGGTATCACCCTGTTCATGCTCAACGGCTTCCAGGGCGTCGATCACAGGCACCAGCGAATTCTCTTCATCGGGACTGGATTCCGACCCTCTGTTTTCCTCGCCGATTTTGTCCAGCGCGCGTTGGATGGCGTCTTCAATATTGCCGACCTCCTGCTCCCGCACCTCGCGACCGTAACCGGCGGCGTCGGCGTCCTGTTCGAATTGCTGCGCCAGCATCGGAACGCTGATCTCAGTGTCGGTTGGCAAGTTGCCGACATTCTCCTCCAGCCAGCTGCGCAGGAATTCTTTCGTCGCGTTCATGAGCACCTCCTCCTTGACGCGAGATAACTGAACGATGACGCCGATGTTCCCGCAAATCCTAGACCGCGAGGAATGAACGGATCGCCGCACCGTGGGGAGCTTGAACACTCTGGCAATCTGCTCGATGGCTTTCCACGGCGAGAGCGATTGACACGAGGGGGACGTTGCCGCCTCGAGTTAGGTTGCAGCCCAACATATCCAGCGGGAACCCGGATTGCTCTCAGCCGTTCGCAGGCATGGCAACATTGCAGCTTCGAGAAGCGCTGACCAAAGTCGGCACACTGACGTCCCGACCGGCGGCCTTTTTGGTTTTGGGCGGCTACACTGTTGCTTGGTACTTCTTCGAGCGGGAGACGCTTGACTGGCATGGCGCCGCGACGCTGGTCACCTGGGCAATGACGCTGTTTATTCAAAGGGCCGAGCATCGCGACACCCAAGCGCTGCAGGCGAAGCTCGATGAGCTGATCAAGGCCAACGACAAGGCTCGCAACGAGATCGCCGGAATGGACGACAAAGAGCCGGAGGAAATCGAGCGAATGCGCGATGTCGGACAAGGCGGAAGTTAACTTCTTCATCGACCGGACTGCCTTCAGAGCCAAGTCGTTGAGAGTACGGCGCCAGCGATGATGACACTCTTGTCGGAACTTCGGGTCTCCGGGCGGATTAGGAAGAGTGCCGCAGGCACATCCCTACACCCAAGGAGGACCTAAGATGCCAAAAAAAGCTTCGTCCGCGACCTCGAACGGCTTGGAAAGCCTGTTCTTGGACGGACTAAAAGACCTCTACTACGCGGAAAAGAAGATCCTGAAGGCTTTGCCAAAGCTGGCGAAAGCAGCACAGTCCGAAAAGATAAGCGCCGCTTTCGAAAAGCACCTCAAGGAAACCGAAGACCAGGTGGACCGCCTGGAGCAAGTCTTCGACATGCTCGGCAAGCCGGCCAGGGCCAAGACCTGCCCGGCCATTGACGGCATCATCGAGGAGGGCTCGGAAATCCTCGAAGAGTACAAGGACGAGCCGGCGCTTGACGCAGGGCTGGTTGGCGCCGCCCAAGCAGTCGAGCATTATGAAATCGCGCGCTACGGCACGCTGATCGCATGGGCCGAACAGCTCGGCCTCAAGGATGCTCTTCCGTTGCTCCGGCAGACTTTGAAGGAAGAATCGGCAACCGACGAGGCGCTCAACGCTCTTGGTGAGAGCGACGCCAATCAACGTGCCTTGCAGGCGGCCTAGCAACGCCCAACACTTTGCATTGGCGGCGCCGTCGCTCCGTGCGAGCTGCAGAAAGGAGAACTCGATGAAGAAGACCTGGAAGAAACCAACCATGTGTCAGGTGGCGGCGGGCTTCGAAATTTCGCGATATCTGCCTGCTGAAATCCGGCGGAAAAAGTAGCCCGTGAATTGCATGCCCTGCTCAACGGGGCATGCAATCCTTTGCGATATCAGAAGACGCGGACGCAAATCGACCGCAGCCGCAAAAGTGGCGCCGGTCAGTTGGCCCGCGGGGCATGCATTGCCATGCGCGTGAAGATCATCGGATCGGCGGCGGGAGGCGGCTTTCCGCAATGGAACTGCAATTATCGCCTGAGCCGCGCGGCCCGCGCCGGTGTGCCCGGTCTGCGCTCCCGAACCCAATCGTCCGTCGCCGTATCGGCGGACGGAACAGGTTGGGTTCTCTTCAACGCATCGCCCGACATCCGTCAGCAGATTGCGCAAACGCCCGAGCTGCAGCCCGCGGTCGACGCACCGCTGCGCTCGACGCCTATCCGCGCTGTGGTGCTGACCAATGCCGATGTGGACCATGTCGCCGGCTTGCTCAGCCTGCGTGAGCGAGAGCCTTTCGCGATCTATGCGACGGCGCAGGTGCTGGCGACGTTGGAGGCCAATTCGATCTTCAATGTCCTCGATCCGACGATCGTGCCCCGGCGCCTCCTGGCGCCGACGGAAGAGATGGCGATCTGCGGCGCGGACGGCCATGAGACCGGCGTTGTCATCGAGGCCTTTCCCGTGCCCGGCAAGGTCGCGCTCTATCTCGAGCAACGAGGCGATCCGGACGCCGATTTCAGCTCCGGCACGGGCGACACGATCGGCGTCCGCATCAGCGGGGCCGACGGTCGCGGCGCCGTCTTCTACGTTCCGGGCTGCGCGCGTATCGATGCCGCGCTGCGCGAGCGCCTCGCCGGAGCCGCCTGCCTTCTGTTCGACGGTACCGTCTACACGGACGACGAGATGATCACGGCCGGCGTCGGCCAGAAAACCGGTGCACGCATGGGCCATATCGCAATGTCGGGAGAAGCGGGTTCGATCGCTGGTCTGGCCGATGTGAAGATCGGTCGCCGTATCTTCATCCACGTCAACAACACCAATCCTGTTCTGGACGAGAGTTCCGCCGAGCACGCGGCGGTCAAGGCGGCTGACTGGGAAGTCGCCGCCGATGGCATGGAGATGGAATTTTGAGCGATTTCCACGACGCGGCGCGAGACGGACTGTCGAAGAGCGAGCTTGAGGCCGTGCTGCGGCGGATCGGCGAAGAGCGCTATCACAACCGCCATCCTTTCCATCACAGAATGACCGCAGGCGCCCTGTCGAAGGCCGAGATGCAGGCCTGGGCGCTGAACCGCTATTGTTACCAGGCCGTGATTCCGCGCAAGGACGCTATGATCGTCGCACGTGCGGCGGATCCGGCTTTTCGCGCCGCCTGGCGCAAGCGCATCGAGGACCATGACGGCGAGGACGGCTGGAGTGGCGGCATCGCGCGCTGGCTGCATCTGGCGACCTCGCTCGGGCTCGATGCCGAAGCGGTCAAAAGCGAAAGGCTGGCGCTGCCGGCGACCCGCTTCGCCGTCGGCGCCTATCTCTCCTTCTGCACCAACCGTACGCTGCTCGAGGCGGTCGCGTCGTCGCTGACCGAGATGTTCTCGCCGGCCATCATCGGCGAGCGCATGGCAGCGATGCTGGCCAGATACGATTACATCACCGAGGACACGCTGGCCTATTTCACGCAGCGACCGGAGCAGGCGAAGCGCGACGCCGACTTCGCCCTCGCCTATGTGCTGGTCCACGCCGACACGCCCCAACGCCAGCAGCAGGCGATCGATGCGCTGGTGTTCAAATGCGATATACTGTGGGCCATGCTCGATGCGCTCCAGCATGCCTATGGCGCGCCGGGGAACATACCGCCCGGCGCCTTCCGCCCGGAGACGGCTTCATGACGGCGCTGCGCGAAAGAGCCATCGCGTCGTTGCGCTCCGCGCCATCGCTGCCCAGGCATGTGCGCATCCAGCACGACCCCGTGCGACTGGCCTTCGCCGTGCTTGCGCCGGAGAAGGTGTTCTGGCCGAATGACATCAGTCTCGACATACTGCGCCGCTGCGACGGGCAATCAACCGTCGAGCGCATCATCGCCGATCTTGCGGCCGACTACGACGCGGATCCGCAGGACATGGCGGACGATGTCATCCGCTTCCTGCAGGAATGGTCGGACAAGCTTTTGGTGAAGCTGTGAGCGAGCCCATTCTGCCTCCGATCGGCATGCTGGCGGAACTGACGCATCGCTGCCCGCTTCAGTGCCCCTATTGCTCCAATCCGCTCGAACTGCTGAAGGCCAACCGCGAACTCGACACGCAGACCTGGCTCGATCTCTTCTCGCAGGCCGCCGATCTCGGCGTCCTGCAGGTGCATCTCTCCGGTGGCGAACCGACACTGCGCCGCGACCTCGAGCAACTGATCGCAGGATGTTCGGCGCGCGGCGTCTACACCAACCTCATCACCGCCGGCGTCGGCATTGCCGCAGGCCGCATCGAGGCCTTTGCCGAAGCCGGTCTCGACCACCTGCAACTGAGCTTCCAGGGCGCCCGCCCAGTGACCACCGATCGTATCGGCAACCACCGGGGCGGCCATGAGAAGAAGCTGGAGACGGCGCACCGCGCCCGCGCGGCCGGGCTGCCGCTCACCATCAACGCGCCGATCCATCGACAAAACAGCGAGGAAGTGCAGGGATTCATCGACCTAGCCCTATCCTTGGGTGCAGAGCGGCTTGAGATCGCCAATGTCCAATATGCCGGCTGGGCGCTAGCCAATCGCAGTTTGCTGATGCCCGACCGTGCCGCGGTCGACCGGCAGGCCGACATCGTCGCGGCTGCCCAGGAAGAGCTCGCCGGCATCATGACCATCGATTTCGTCACGCCGGATTACTTCGCCATCTACCCCAAGCCATGCATGGGCGGCTGGGCACGCGACGCCTTCATGGTGGCCCCCGACGGCACCGTGTTGCCGTGCCATGCAGCGCAGACGATTCCCTCGCTGCGCTTCGAGCGCTTCGGAGACCGCAGCCTCGCCGAAATCTGGACCGACTCACCGGCCTTCAACGCCTTCCGCGGCACCGAATGGATGCGGGAGCCGTGCCGAAGCTGCGAGCGTCGCGAGGTCGACTGGGGCGGCTGCCGGTGTCAGGCATTAGCGATTGTCGGCGATGCCGCTGCAACAGATCCAGCCTGCATCAAGTCGACAGCGCACGCCCGTATGGCCGCCTTGGTCGGTGAAACGCGGCGCAGCAATACCGCCGGAGACGATGCTTTCATGTATCGCCGGATAGGATCGTGATTTTGAGGGTAGCAACAACCGCCGCCGATAGGGGCCCGGCTTCGGCTAGAGCAATTCCAGGAAAAGTGTGAGCGGTTTTCCGTCCGGAATTGCGTAAAAAAAACAAATAGATAGGGCGTTTCGCCGTTTCTATGAAACGGTGAAACGCACTAGCAGCGACGGTCCATCTCGGCGATTGATATACTCTTCGCTTGGAAGCACGCCGGCGGGTAATTCCCTCAGCGCAAAAGGCCGTCCATATCGAAATCTTCCCAGCCTCTCAGGCGGGGCGCATCGTCCCGGCTCACGTCGGTGTGATTTGCGGCCCCAGCGCGATTCTTTTGGGAGCGCTTCAGAGCCGCCCTTGCGGCGGCGCGTCTCCGGTTCTCGGCAGCTGTCGCCGCGTCTACATCACGCCAGACGGTGACCAAATCGCGGTCAAGCACATCCTCGATGTGGCGAGGGTCGAACACGTGGAAGGTGATCTTCCTCGCCCGGCCGCGAAGTTTCACGGTTCGCGTCCCGGCGCTCTGAAGCCGACCGTCCTTCAGCCAGCGGTGCCGCTCGCCGGACGAGATCGTCAGGATATCCTCGACCTCGCGAGGGATGACCGGCAGGTCTGCGATGTCGCGCATGGCTTTGGATACGACCACCGCTGCCGCTTCAACATCGGCATCCGAGCCCTCCGGGAGGCGCAAGGTGAGCACCCGAGATTCAATGTGAAGCAGCTTTTTCAGGGGCGCAGGAAGGCGAGCGCGTATCTCGAGGAAGATGCCCCTCGCCCGCATCGACGATCCCAAGGTGGCCGCCGACGAAAGCGGCCACTCAGCTATCAACTTGGCGGTAGGTTCGGTTTTTCGGCGCCCTGGCATATCCGATAAATAGGTCGGGCTGATCCCAGAGCAAAGCCGGCTCAAGAGGCAACCCGTTGTGCCGCGACGCCAGTGATCGCAGACAAGCATTCTGCCACGTGTTGCCAGCTGAGAAGGTTCAATGGAGCGAATTGTCAATCGGCGAGTTAGGCTGGCTAGACCGAAGAGACTGGACTAGAACGGATGGCCGCGTCGAAAAGCAACAGATATTTCACGCCAACCAAGCCGGCGCCGGAAGGCCTCGCCCCTGCCCTGGCGCGAAACATTGAGGCGCTGATCGAGAGGCGAAAACGCGAAGCCAAGGCCGCGACGCTGGAGGAGCGCGCGGCCGCAGCGATCAGCGGCTTCGCCGGAAGCATGGTCTTCGTCTACTTACACGTTGCCTTCTTCGCCGGTTGGATCGCCCTCAATGTGGGCATCCTGAGCTCCGTCAGACCCTGGGACCCGTCACTGGTCATCCTGGCCATGTTCGCCTCGGTCGAGGCCATCTTCCTCTCGACCTTCGTGCTCATCAATCAGAACCGAATGGCCGCGGAGGATAATTCCAGGGCAGACCTCGATCTGCAGGTCAGCCTGCTTAACGAGCATGAAACCACCAAGCTCATCAAGCTGGTGGAGGAGATTGCCAAGCGTCTCAACATAGATACCGACGCGGATCACGAGATCAAGGAACTCAAGCGCGATGTGGCGCCGGAGGCAGTTTTGGACAAGATCGAAGAGGTGTCCGACCGTCAGCCGCCCGAGTGACAGATCACCAAAGCTAAGCGTTACTAAGTTGGGTCAATCAGAGGATAGGAGCATGTTCGACCACATCGGCTTCAATGTCGGGAACTTTGAGAAATCGCTCGCATTTTACAAAGCAGTGTTCGCACCTCTCGATCTTGGCGTGCTGGAATCTGGCGAGGGCTGGGCCATGTTGGGCGGCTACTCCGGTCGTCTCTGGATCGGGGCATTCGGGCCACCACCTGGACCCATCCACATGGCGTTCCGCGCCGGCTCCCGCGCGATGGTATACGCGTTCTACGAGGCAGGCCTTGCAGCCGGAGGTCGCGATAACGGCGCTCCTGGCATTCGCACCCAATACGCGCCGGATTACTTTGCAGCTTTCTTGCTTGACCCGGACGGGCACAATGTCGAGGCCGTAAGCTTCGCTCCGGAGAATTGAGCTGCGCGTTCTGCGCCCCGTCAGCGCAGGAGGCCGTGCATATCGAAATCTTCCCAGCCTCTAGGCCCGACGCAGCTGCGAAGCTCATCAGCGTACACCGAAATCGAGTTGGAGTTGGAACAAACGCGGCGGCCTTCTGTTTGCCTCTGAGCACAATTCAGTGCGTTAGAGGACATCATCTATGAAGTTGCGTTTGTTATCGGCCGCGCTCTGCACGGGCGTCGCCTTGGGTTTTGCCCATCCGGCGCTCAGTGCCGAAAAGGCGCAGGATTTCGTCAACAAGGCTGCCGAAGGCGGGATCTTCGAGGTCGAGTCCAGCAAGATCGTCCAGGGCAAGGCGAAGGACCAGGCTGTCAATGAGTTCGCCCAGAAAATGATAACTGATCACGGCGCGGCCAACGCCAAGCTGCAGTCGATCGCCGGCGAGCAGAAACTGCAGATTCCCGCCGAAACGGACGCGAAGCACAAGAGCGATCTTGAGGCGCTGAAATCGGCCAATGGTTCGGCCGACCAGTCCTACGT
>NZ_RZSB01000195.1:0-8700 GCF_004023285.1 Mesorhizobium sp. M2A.F.Ca.ET.067.02.1.1 | reverse complement strand
GTTCCGGGGGGGTATTCGGTCGGGAAGACGCCGCGGCGTTGCAGCTCCGGCACGACCTGCTCGGCGAAGTTGATCCAGTCTTCCGGCAGCAGCGGGAACATCAGGTTGAAGCCATCGGCGGCGCCCGCCTCGAACCAGTCCTGCAGCTGGTCGGCGATCTGCTTCGGCGTGCCGGCGACGGTCGGCACCGAGCCGCTGTTCGCCAGCTTGCGGGCGATTTCGCGCAGCGTCAGGTTCTGCGTCGCCCACTGCTTGACCCGATTGAGCGAGGTGCGCCCGCCATTGAAGGTGCTTTCGTCCGGAAGCTGCGGCAGCGGGCCGTCCGGCGGATAGGCCGAGAGATCGATGCCGCTCCAGCTCGACAGGAGATCGATGCCGACACGATCGGGGAGCAGCGTCTGCAAATATTCCTGCCTGTCGCGCGCCTCGGCCTCGGAAGCGGCGACGATCGGCAATATGCCGGGCAGGATCTTGAAGCTCTCCGGCTTCCTGCCGTATCGGGCGAGACGCTCGTTGATGTCCTCACGGTACCGGATGCCGTCTTCCCTGGTGCTATAGATGGCAAAATGGGCATCGGCATGGGCGGTGGCGAAGTTCTTGCCGTCCTCGGACGAGCCGGCCTGGACGATCAGCGGGTGGCCCTGCGGCGGCCGCGAGACGTTGAGCGGCCCGCGCACCTTGAAATGCGCGCCGCGATGGTCGAGCACATGGACCTTGTCCGGATCGGCGAAATAGCCGGTTTCCTTGTCGAACAGCAGGGCTTCGTCCTCCCAGCTGTCCCACAGCCCTTTGACGGTATCGAGGAATTCGGCGGCGCGCTGGTAGCGGAAGGCGTGCTCGATATTGCCGTCACGGCCGAAATTGCGCGCCTCCTCGTCCATGGCCGAGGTGACGACGTTCCACGATGCCCTGCCGCCGCTGATATGGTCGAGCGAGGCGAACAGGCGCGCCACGTTGTAGGGCTCGCTGTAGGAGCTCGAGGCGGTGGTGATAAGGCCGATATGTTTCGTCACGCTGGCCAGCGCCGACAGCAGCGTCAGCGGCTCGAGGCGGGCATTGGCGTAGTGGGCGACACCGCTCTTCACCGAATCCCAGATGGACACGTGGTCGGCGACGAAGATGGTGTCGATCCTGGCGCGTTCGGCGGCTTGGACCAACTCGCGATAGTAATCGAAGCCAAGCACTTCCCGGCCTGGCGCGCGTGGATGGCGCCACGACATGCGATGGTCGCCCTGCGGGTTGAAGAAGAACGCGCTGAGGATCAACTGATTTCGCGCCATGCTGGCCTCCTTGCAAATCGCTGGGAGACACGGGCGCCGCATTGGTCGGCGCGACCCGCGATCTCCAATCTCCAAAAGGCTAGATTGCGCTTGGCTTTAATTCGAGTAATTTTATAGAGATAATATACTATGCAAGCGGAAGCGATTGCCCTCGATTAGGGCACCGGCAGAAAGCGATTTCGAGGTCTTGATGTCCCCTTCGGTCCTGAATGTGGAGAAACTTTCCATCGCCTATGGCGGGAAAAGAGGATGGCAATCCGCCGTCGACGGCGTGTCGCTCGCAATAGGTCAGGGCGAAGCGTTGGGACTGGTCGGCGAATCCGGCTCGGGCAAGAGTTCGGTGGCCATGGCGATCCTGCGCTACCTGCCGGGCAACGCGCGAGTGGCGGCCTCGGCGCTGGAATTCCAGGGCCGGGAAATCGGCGGGCTTTCCGGCGAAGAACTGCGTGGCTTGAGGGGTGATCGTATCGCCGCCGTCTACCAGCATCCGGGCGCCGCGCTCAGTCCGGCCATGACGATCGGCCGGCAGATCGGCGAGACGATCATGCGCCATCGCCCGGTGCGCCACGAGGAAGCGCGCTGGCGCTCCGCCGAGTTGCTCCGGCGTGTGCGCGTCGCCAATCCCGAGCGAGTGCTCGATCTCTACCCGCATGAGCTTTCCGGCGGCATGCAGCAGCGCGCCAACATCGCCATCGCCATCGCGCTCGACCCGGCGCTGCTGGTGCTGGACGAGCCGACCACGGCGCTCGACGCAAGCGTGCAGTCGGAGGTCATCGCGATCCTCGACGACCTGCGCCGCGACCACAAAACCAGCATCCTCCTCATCAGCCACGACATCAACCTGATCCGCCGCTCCTGCGACCGCGTCGCGGTGATGCAGTCGGGCGCGGTGGTCGAGAGCGGCGGCGCCGCGGATGTCTTCGAGAACCCCACCCATGCCTATACCAAGGCGCTGATCGCCTCGATCCCGGCGCTCAATTTCACCAAGCGGGACGGCCGGCTGGCCGAGATCGGTACGACCGTTCGTGGTCGTACTGGGGCGATCCCCGCTCCTGCCGCTCCAAGAGACAGACAGGTCGCCATCGCGTGCAAGAACATCAGTCATTCCTTTGGCGACCAGGCGGTGCTGCACAAAGTCGAGCTCCGCATCGAGCAGGGCGAAACCTTCGGCCTAATCGGTGAATCCGGCTCCGGCAAATCGACGCTGGCGCGGATCGTCACCGGGCTGCAGACGCCCAGCCAAGGATCGGTCGAGCTGTTCGGCAGGACGGTGGCGCCACGCGCCGAGAAGCGGGCGCCAGGCGAACGGCGCGACGTGCAGATGGTCTTCCAGTCGCCCGACCGCACGCTCAATCCGCGCCACCGGATCGGGCGGATCATCAGCCGACCGCTGCGGCGGCTTGCCGGGCTTGGCCAGAGCGATGCGAAGAACCGCGTTGCCGAGCTTCTCCGCTCCGTCAGGCTGGCCGACACGACCGCCGAGCAGAAGCCACGCTCGCTTTCCGGCGGCCAGCGGCAAAGGGCGGCGATCGCTCGGGCCTTCGCCGGCGCGCCGAAAGTGGTGGTGCTGGACGAGCCGACCTCGGCGCTCGACGTCTCGGTTCAGGCCACGGTGCTCAACCTGCTCAACGATCTGCAGCGCGACAGGAACACGACCTATCTGTTCATCAGCCATGATCTCAGGGTGGTGCGCTACATGGCCGACAGGATCGGCGTGCTCTATCGCGGGCGGCTGGTGGAGACCGGCACGTCCGAACAGGTATTCCGCGGGCCCAACCACCCCTACACGAAGCTGCTTTTGGCAGAGTCGTCAGATGATTCGCCTGCGGTCTCCGTCCAGGCGGAGATTGCGGCCGAGATCAATTCGAACAGCGGGTGCGCATTCGCCGGCCGCTGTCCGTTGGCGCAGCCCGGTTGCCTGAGAGCGGAACCGCCCGCCACCGATGCGGGCGACGGCCATCTGATCGCCTGCTGGCGACACGGCGAATTGTCCTGAAGCGTCAGGGCCGCTGCGAAGCCGAGACGAGATCGGCCTTGCGCCGCGCCGTCTCCAGGCCGACCGCGATGAAGCGGCGCGCATGGCGGGCGAGCTCCATATTGTCGATCCACAGATTGCGCCAGATCGCCGTCTTCCGCGACAGGTTCTCGTCGACGATCTCCGAGGAGAAGGACTCGAAGCTGAGGTCGTCGCTGTAGCCGATCGCCGTCAGCGCATCGAAGATCGCGGCGAAATCGATGCTGCCGGTGCCGAGGAAGCCGCGATGGCTCTCGCCGATATGGACATAGCCGATCTTCTTCGCGGCGTGGCGGATGGCCAGCCCGACATCGGCCTCCTCAATGTTCATATGGAAAGTGTCGAGATGCAGGAAGATGTTGTCGGAGCCGGTGTCCTCGATGAAGGCCAACCCTTGCGCGGCGGTGTTGAGCAGGTTGCTCTCGAAGCGGTTGACGATTTCGAGATTGAGCGTGACCCCGGCAGCTTTGGCGGTCTCTGCAACCTTGGCAAGTGTTCCCGCGCTGCGGTTCCACTGGTCTCGCGTCGGTGCTTCGGTCTGCAGTCCATGACTGGTCGAGAGGATGCCGCCGACCTTTTGACCGCCGAGATCGCGCGTGAGGGCGACGGTGCGGTTCAAGATCTCGACGCCACGCGCGGCGACCGCCTTGTCGGGGCTGGAGATGTCGCCATCGGCCGGCAGGCCGATGCTGATCGCAACGCCCAGGCCGAGATCGGCGATGCTCTTGGCGAGCCTGCCGATATCGACATCGGCCGGATCGAGATAGGAGAACTCGATCAGGTCGAAGCCGGCTTCCTTGGTGTTGGCGAGCGTGCGTTCGAGATCCGCCTGCACCGAGCTCGCAGACCAGACGAAAGAGTGGATTCCAATGCGCGACATGATCATCTCCGTCCGATGAATGAGGCGCGGCCGGACCGATCCGGCCGCGCCAGCCTTGGGAGCAGGCTTTTTAGCGGGCCGCCGTCCAGCCCTTGTAGTCCTTCAGGTTCTCGGCGGTGATCAGCTTCGGATCGAGCAGCACGGTCGGCTCGGCCGGCTTTTTGCCGGCAAGCACATCCGCCGCCATCGTCAGCGACTGGCCGGCCATGACATAGGGATCCTGCGAAGCTGAAGCCTTGATCATCGAGGTGCCGGAGGCGAACTCCTTCTCGATGTCGGGGGCGCCGTCGACCGCGGTGATGATGAATTCCGAGCGATTGAGCTGCTTGGCGGCGAGCTGCGCGCCGATCGCCGTCGGATCGTTGATGGCGAACACCGCGTCGATCTTGTCGAAGCGGGTGAGCAGCGACTGGAACACTTTCAGGCCGCCGTCGCGCGAGCCTTCGGCGTTCTGGTCGTCAGACAGGACCTTGATGTCGGCATGATGCGCAAGCACGTTCTTGCAGCCCTTGACGCGCTCCAGGATCGAGGACGAGGCCGGACCGTTGAGGATGACGTAGTTGCCTTTGCCGCCGGTGTGGTCGACCAGATACTGGCAGGCCTCCTCGCCGGCCTTGACGTTGTTGGTCATCACGGTGACGTCGGCGCCCGGCGCCGAGACGTCGAAGGCGGCGACGACGATGCCGGCCGCCTGCGCCTTCTTGACCGCGGGCGCGATCGCCTTGGCATCGACGGCATTGAGCATGATGACATCGACGCCGGCGGCGATGAAGGAATCGATCTGCGAGACCTGCTTGTTGAGGTCGTAGTCTGCCGACACCGACGTCACCTCGACCTTCGGGTTGATCTTTTTGGCCGCGTCCTCGATGCCCTTGATGGTGGCGACGAAGAAGGGGTTGCCGAGCAGGCCGACCGAGATGCCGACCTTGTTGAGGTCCTTGGCCGATGCCGGCGCGACGGCGAGGGCCGCGAGGGCCGCGCCGCAGAGAAGTTTGGCGATGGTCTTCATTTACTTGCTTCCTCCGATTGCCCCGCGCCTCTCACGGTGCGTTACACACAATCCGGCTCATCTTGGCCGGCGACCAAGGTCATTCACGTTCTTGCTCCGGCCTGGAGCCGGTAACGGTCGAGGGCGACCGCCACGATGATGACCAAACCCTTGATGATGTACTGCCAGATGTCCGAGACACCGGCCAAAATGAGCCCGTTGGAAAGCACGGCGATGATCAGCCCGCCTATCAGCGTGCCCCAGATCGAGCCGACGCCGCCGACGAAGCTGGTGCCGCCGAGAATGACGGCGGCGATGGCGTCGAGCTCGTAGGACTGGCCGAGTTGCAGGCCGTTGGCGGCGTAGAGCCTGGCCGCCGACATGACGCCGCCGAGACCCGCGAGCAGGCCCGACACGCCATAGACGAAGAGCAGCACCAGCGGCACCTTGATGCCGGTGAGGCGCGCCGCCTCGGCATTGCCGCCCACGGCATAGATCCAGGTGCCGAGCACGGTGCGCTTGAGCACCAGCCAGGACAGCACCACCACCGTCAGCGCGATGATGACGAGCCACGGAATGCCGAACAGCGAGCCATTGCCGATGAAATCGAAAGGCAGGTCGGAATTGAACACCGTCGTGTCCTCGCCGAGCAGGCGGGCGACGCCGCGCACGGCGGTGAGCGAGCCCAGCGTGACGATGAAGGGCGGCAGCTTGATGTAGGCGACAAGCAGACCGTTGATGACGCCGAAGCCGAGGCCGAGCAGAATGGCGGCCGGAATGCCGAGCATGCCCCAGTCCGGCACCAGCGACACCAGCACCGCGACCATCGCCGAGGCGGCGAGGATCGAGCCGACGGAGAGGTCGATGCCGCCGGTGAGGATGACGAAGGTCATGCCGGCGGCGAGCACGATATTGATCGACGACTGCTGGCTGACGATGAGCAGGTTGGTGCCGGTAAGGAAGCGCGGGTTGATGAACTGGAAGCCCACGGCAAGCAGCACCAGAACCGGCAGCATGCCGAGCGCGGCGAAGGCCGTGCGCAGCCGCCGGCTCCTGACCACTGCCAGATCCGCCGATTTCGCCACCCGTGAGCTGTCGGTCATCTTGTCGGTCCTTCCTGGGCCGCTCCCGTCGCAAGTTCCATGATCTCTTCCTGACGCAGCGGTCTGCCCTCCGACGCCGTCACCTCGCCGACGATGGCGCCGTCGCGCATCACCAGCACGCGGTCGGCCACGCCGATCACTTCGGGCAGCTCGCTGGAGATCATCAGGATGGCGATGCCCCTGCCGGCAAGGCTGTCGATCAGCCGGTAGATCTCCGACTTGGCGCCGACGTCGACGCCGCGCGTCGGCTCGTCGAGGATGACGACCTTGGGCTCGGTCTCCAGAAGGCGGGCAAGCAGCACCTTCTGCTGGTTGCCGCCCGACAGCGAGCCGGCATTGGCCTGCGCCGAGCGCGTGCGGATCGAGAGGTCCGCAATAGCCTTTGCCGCGCGCCTGTCGGCAGCGGTGAAGTCGCGAAAACCGCCGGCGCGCGCGTCCTTCGCAAGCACGCCCATATTGATGTTGTCCGCGATCGACATGTCGAGGAACAGGCCGAGCTCCTTGCGGTCCTCGGTGAGGTAGGCAATGCCGGCCTCCAGCGCCTCGCGCGGCGAAGCAATGGCAATCGGCTTGCCGTCGAGTTCCAACTCGCCCGCACTGCGGCGGTCGGCGCCGAAGATCAACCGGGCAAGCTCGGTGCGGCCGGAACCGACCAGCCTCGCCAGCGCCAGGACTTCGCCGTGGTGAAGATCGAACGAGCAGTCCTTCAGCAATCCGCCGTCCGACATGCCGCGCACCGACAGCGCCACACGGCGCTGGCTGTCCGGCGGCCGGTGATCCTTCTTGTAGAAGGCCGAGAGATCGCGGCCGACCATCATCGAGACCAGGCGCGAGGCGTTGAGGTCGGCGCGCTCGAGGGTGCCGACATAGCCGCTGTCGCGCAATACGCTGACCCGATCGGCGAGCTGGTAGACCTCTTCC
This sequence comes from Mesorhizobium sp. M2A.F.Ca.ET.067.02.1.1, assembly GCF_004023285.1. Lineage (NCBI taxonomy): Bacteria > Pseudomonadati > Pseudomonadota > Alphaproteobacteria > Hyphomicrobiales > Phyllobacteriaceae > Mesorhizobium > Mesorhizobium sp. M2A.F.Ca.ET.067.02.1.1. The sequence goes on along the minus strand of NZ_RZSB01000195.1, from coordinate 1,514 downwards.
ATGCGATGGCTGATGTAGATGATGGCGATGCCCTGCGCCTTCAGCGTCGCGATCACTTCGAACAGGCGGTCGGTTTCGCGCGAGGTCAGCGAGGTGGTCGGCTCGTCCATGACGATGATACGGGCACTGGTCGACAGAGCGCGGGCGATCTCGACCAGCTGGCGCTCGCCAAGCGACAGGCTGGAGACCAGGGCGCGCGCCGAAAAAGAAACGCCGAGCCGCTCGACGATTTCCCTGGCGCGGCGGTTGCACTGGTCGCGATCGACAATGCCGAACCTGCGCGGTTCGTTGCCGAGGAAGATGTTCTGCGCCACCGTCAGGTTCGGCGCCAGCGAAAGTTCCTGGTAAATGACGGCGATGCCCTGGGCGCGGGCCTTGATCGGATCGCCGGTGGCGACCGGCGTGCCGTCGATCAGGATCTCGCCGCCGGCATCCGGCCGATAGGCGCCGGACAGCACCTTCATCAGCGTCGATTTGCCGGCGCCGTTCTCGCCCATCAGCGCATGCAGCTCACCGGCATTGACGGTGAGCGATACGTCCTGCAGGGCGCGGACGGGACCGAAGGTCTTGGAGATGTGGCGCATCTCCAGCACCGGCCTTTGCGGCGCCTCGACATGGGCGGCGGCGCTCATTGCGCAGCTCCTTCCGCCGCGCCGGCTATTTGGCGCCCGGCAATGAGGCCGCGCCAGTCGTCGCGGTAGCGGTCCAGACCCTTGAAGTCCGCGGCGCGTACCGGCTCCGGAGTCTCGGCGGCGAACTCGCAGCCAACGCTCTCGAAGGCAAGCGCGGCCGCGCCCGTGGCGCTGCCTTCCAGCGTGGCGCCCTGCATGAAGGGTTGGCCCGACCGCAGCGCGGCCAGGAGGGCGGCAAGCAGACCGCCGGCGTTCAGCCCGCCATCGACGATGACGGTGTTGCTTGAACGGATCAGATCGAGCGACAGATCGATCATCAATGCCACGTAGAGCAGTGCCACGGCCGCGCGCTCCTCGCCATCGGAAACCCGTCCGACGATTTCGCCCGTCCACCCCGACAGCGGTCCGCCCGGGGCAAAGCTCGGCAGGGCCATGGTGCCGGCGTCGATCGCGCGCTGTATCGAGGCCGGCGCGATCGAGCCCTGCCAATTGCCGCTGATTGCTGCGAATTCGCGCCCGCCCATGAAGCGGATCGTGGGCACCGGGCCGCCGTCGACATCGACATTGACCAGCATGTCGCGTTCGCGGTCGAGCGCCTCGAGCGGGCAGTCCGGATTGAGCACGATCACCCAGGTGCCCGTCGACACCACAGTGACTGGTCCGAGATCCTGCCGCCGATAGGCGTGAAGCGCGGCGTTGCTGTCATGGACGCCGTTGTGAATAGCGACCGGCTTGCCGGTCCGGCCAAGGCGCCGCTCGCCGGTCACGGCGCCGGCGCGCGCGAAGGCGGGCATTTGACCACGCCAGCCCTCGGCGTCGACCAGCGAGGAGAAGTCGCGCTTGCGCGGCGCCCACAGATGCGAATGGCAGCCGAGATAGGAG
>NZ_RZSB01000194.1:0-8706 GCF_004023285.1 Mesorhizobium sp. M2A.F.Ca.ET.067.02.1.1 | reverse complement strand
ATATTCGGCTTCGCCAAGACCGTATCGGTCGGCGAATGCAGCGACCTCAGGCTCTGCGAGCCGCGCGAGACGGTGGCCGCGGTGCGCGAGCACACCGATCTCGTCGTCGGCGTGAAAGTCCGCTCCGGCAAGCATGCCGGCGGTACCAGCGGCATCGCCCCGGTCGATCTCGCGCTCGAAGCCGCTGACAAGGTCGGCTTGCCGCTGATGGCGCATATCGACGAACCGCCGCCGGGCCGTTCGGAAGTGCTGCCCAGGCTGCGCCGCGGCGACATCCTCACCCACTGCTTCCGGCCATTCCCCAACGCCCCGGTCTTCGCCTCGGGCACGGTGCGGCCGGACATGCGGCTCGCGCGCGAGCGCGGCGTCATCTTCGACATCGGCCACGGCATGGGCTCCTTCGACTTCGAGGTGGCGAAGGCGATGCTCGCCGAGGGTCTCGCGCCCGACGTCATATCGAGCGACGTTCACCTCTACTGCGTCGACGGCCCGGCCTTCGACATGCTGGTCTGCATGTCGAAGCTCATGGCGCTCGGCATGCCGCTGGTCGAGGTGCTGCGCGCCGCGACGGTGAATCCCGCGCAGGCGATCGCCCGACCCGAGCTCGGTGCGCTGAAGGTCGGCGGCATCGGCGACGTCGCGGTGCTGCGGCTCCAGCCCGGCCGCTTCACCTTCGTCGATGCTGTCGGGGCATCATTGATCGCGGACCAGCGCCTGGTGTCCAACGGCATTGCCATCGGCGGCAAATGGTGGCCAAACGAAGCGCCCGACCACGACGAGACCGAACGCTTCGAAGCGCATGCGCATCACACGCATGTGGATGTGGCGGCCAGGCATCTTGGCCCCTCAAAATCGTCGTTCTAGGGTCTACGTACCGCCTCGCGTCGCACCGCCCCAGGATAACAAACGCTAGGTTCGCGAATTACTCGGCTCGCCATAAACAGGCGTCGCAATTCCTTCCATCCGCGCCTTCAGCTGCAGCGCCACATATTTCGAATAGAAGCGCGACAGCGCCAGATTGCCACCGTGGAACCACAGCGCCTCCTGCGCCGTCGGCTTCCACATGTTGCGCAACTCGCCCTGCCAGGGACCGGGGTCGCCCTTCACGCCGGAGCCGAGGCCCCAGCACGGACCGACCTTGTCGGCGACCTCGCGTGACACGATAGCGGCAACCGTCTCGTTCATCGACTGATAACCGGTGCAGCAGACGATCGCATCGACTTCCAATTCGCTGCCGTCCTCGAACAGGATGCCGTTCGGCGTCAGCGACTTGATGCCGACGCCGCTTTTGACTTTGATCTCGCCGTTCAGGATCAGCTCGCAGGCGCCGACATCGATGTAATAGCCCGAGCCGGTGCGATAGGCCTTCATCAAGAGCCCGGTCTCGTCTTCGCCGAAATCGATGGCGAAGCCGCTGTCGCTGAGACGCGTGTAGAAATCCGCGTCTCGCGCCCTGATCACGTCATAGAGCGCGCGCTGGCCCTTGGGCACCAAAGCGAAGGGCGTGGAAGCCACGATCATGTCGGCCTTGTCGGTGGTGATGCCGCGCGCCAGCGCCTTCTCGGAAAAGATCTCGAAGCCGACATCCATCAGCGTGTCGGACTTCACCACGGTCGTCGGCGAGCGCTGCACCATGGTGACCTTGGCGCCTGCTTCCCACAGGTCGACGCTGACATCGTGGCCGGAGCTTGCAGCACCGATCACCGCGACGCGCTTGCCGCGGAACTTCTCGCCGGTGGGATACTGGCTGGAATGCAAAAGCTCGCCCTTGAAGCTGTCGACGCCCGGCAATTCGATCCGCCGCGGCGGCCCGTAGGCGCCGGTGGCGAAGACGATGTGCTTCGGCTTCAGCGTGACGCGCTGGCCGACGCGGTCGACCACCACGGTCCAGACCTTTTCGGCCTCGTCATAGGCAGCGCTGATGCATTTGGCGGCCACCCAATAGTTCAGCTCCATGACGCGCGTGTACATTTCCAGCCAGTCGCCCATCTTGTCCTTGGGCGTGAAGACCGGCCAGTTTTCCGGGAACGGAATGTAGGGCAGATGGTCATACCAGACCGGGTCGTGCAGCACGAGCGAGCGGTAGCGGTTGCGCCAGGAATCGCCGGCGCGCGCATTCTTCTCGATGATGAGCGTCGGAACGCCGAGCTGCCGCAGCCGGGCGCCGAGCATGATGCCGCCCTGCCCGCCGCCGATCACCAGGCAATAGGGCTGCTCGTGCACGCCGAGATCGCGCGCCTCACGCGCTCTCGCTTCGGCCCAGGTCTCGCGCTTGGGGTCGGCCTTGTGGCGGATGCCGAGCGGCCGCGCCGGGCCCTTTTGCTCCTCGAAACCCTTGAGCTCGCTCATCGCCGTGAACAGCGTACGGCAGCGGCCATCCTTGAGCCGCAGGATCCCCTCGCCCCGCGCCACCCCAGTCTCGAATGTGAACCAAGCCTCGACGATGCCGTCGTCGACGCTCGGCTCGCCGGTCAGGTGCCAATGTGATGGCTGCGCCAGCGACAGCGTGGCCTTCAGCATCTCGCGGATCGCGGCCTGCCCCTCCATGGTCTTTATGTTCCATGTGAAGGTCAAAAGATCGCGCCAGTAGCAATCCTCCGCAAAGAGGTTCGTCGCCGCCTCGATATCGCCCGCCTCCAGCGCCCGGCCGAATGAGCCGAGCCAGGTCGCCGCCTGTTGCGATGGTGCGATGTCGAGCATTTTTCTTCGTTCCCTTTTTCAGTTCGAAATCCGGCGGCGCCTTCCCCTTCTCCCCCTTGTGGGAGAAGGTGTCGCCGAAGGCGACGGATGAGGGGTGCTCCAGGGAAAGCCAAGGCCTCACTCCGCTGGAACACCCCTCATCCGTCTCGGCGCTAACGCGCCGATCCACCTTCTCCCACAAGGGAGAAGGGTAGTCGCTAATCCCCCAGCGGCTCCATCTCCTTGCCCGTCCGATGGATCTGCGCGTTGTATTTGATCCTGCGCACCGTCTCGCGCGCCGGACCGTCAATCTTGTAGGCTGCCGCCACCGCCAGCAGATCGATGGCCGCCAGGAATGCGTAGCGCGACGCGGTCGGCTTCAGCGTGTCGGGATATTCGGGCACGGCAACCGTCAGCCGCACGTCGCAGACCCGTGTCAGCTCGGTGTCGGGCGCCGTCACGCAGATCGCGTTGGCGCGGTAATGCTTGGCGAGCTCCACCGCCTCGATCACCTCGCGCGTGCGCCCTGTGGCCGAGATCGCGATCACCAAATCGCCCGGCTTCAGCGTCGAGGCGGTCATGCGCATCAAATAAGGATCGCATTGCGCGCTTATGGTGATGCCATAGCGGAACAGGCGGTATTGCGTCTCCTGCGCCAGCGCCGACGAACTGCCGCCGAGGCCGAACACCGTCACCTGCCGTGCCTTCGCGATCAGTTCCGCCGCCTTCTGCAGCTGTCCCGGATCGATCTGCCGCTCCGCCTCCTGCAGCGCGCGTCGCGCCTCCCCGAACACGGCGTTCCAGAACGGCATGCCGCTGTCGCTGTTCGCGGGCTGGGGCTTGGTGGCGAGATAGAGCGCGCCGACGACGAGGCTCTGCGCCAGCTTCAGCTTGAAATCGCGCACGCCCTCGCAGCCGATGGCGCGGCAGAACCGTGTCACCGTCGGCTCGCTGACCCGGGCACGTTGAGCCAGCGCCGCATTGGAAGCATCGACCGCATATTTGACGTCGTCGAGCACGACATCGGCGACGCGGCGCTCGGCCGGCCGCAGCTCCGCATAGCTGTCCTTCACCTGCGAGATGATATCGGGAAAGCGCCTGACATGGTCGTGCCGGTCGCCGTCTTCGTCCGCAATTCGCAATGCCTGGCTGTCAGCTTCGGTCATTCGCCAGTCCTCCCCAGCCCGCTTCTGGATCCGTCATCTTCGCGATTATCCGCCCGCTGGCCATAGGCAATCAACCGCGATGAGTATGTAGGAAAGTAACACGCACCGCAAGAGGCGATAAAATCGTTTCAAATCAGCATATTAGATAATATGTGATTGAACCTGATTGCTTCCGCCGTCTGTCGCCGCTTGACAGTAAAGTAGGATAGTTACAGACTGATTTTGCGGACAGATGGGGCCTTGGGCAACTCATCGCGCAGTCTCCGAGGGGGAGCATGAGTACGGCAAGCGCAAGAACGCCGAAGCTCGGCGTGCAGGCAGCGACCAAGGTCTATCAGACAGGTTCCGGCGATCTTCTGGCGCTGGACCGCTGCAGCCTCGATGTTCAACCCAACGAGATCGTTTCGATCGTCGGCCCCTCCGGCTGCGGCAAGACCACGCTGTTGTGGTCTATGTCGGGCCTGCATCGGCTGACCGCCGGCGCGATCCTGCTCGACGGCAAGGAAATCACCGGACCGCGCCCCGAGATCGGCATCGTCTTCCAGGAAGCGAATCTTTTGCCCTGGCGCAATCTCGACGCCAACATAAACTTCCCGTTCGAGATCAAGGGCGAGAAGCCCGACCGCGCCTGGATCGCCCATCTCCTGCACCGCGTCGGGCTCGATGGCTTCGGCGGTAAATTCCCGCGCGAGCTTTCCGGCGGCATGCAGCAGCGCGCCGCGATCGTTCGCGCCCTGGCATTGAAGCCCTCCGTGCTTTTGATGGACGAGCCCTTCGGCGCGCTCGACAGCTTCACCCGCGAGGAGATGAACCGCCTCGTCGAGGAGATCTGGCTCGACACCAAGACGACCATCGTCTTCATCACCCACTCGATCGAGGAAGCGATCTTCCTCTCCGACCGCGTCGTGGTGCTGACCACGCGGCCGGGCCGCGTCGCCAAGATCTACGACGTGCCGTTCGCGCGCCCGCGCTCGCTGGAGATCATGGCGACGAAAGAGGTCTTCGACCTCACCAACAAGATCAAGATGGACATTGTCGGCGAGCGGAGGCCGCAGGCCCAGGACCAGCCGGAGCACAAGAGCGCTGAAATCGTTAGGATCAGGCCGTGAGCGGGGGCGACGCCATTCCGGAATTCTCGAAGGCGAAATCGGGAGACGGCCAGGATGTCAGCCTGACCAATCTTTCGGCCTTCGCCAGCGGCCCCGGCATCAAATCCGGCGCAGAGGTGGCAGCGATCCTTGCGGTCGCCGTGGTGATCATCGGCGGCATCGAGCTGGCGCTGCGCATCTTCCACGTGCCGCAATACATTATGCCGCCGCCGAGCTCGATCGTTTACGCGCTGTTCGACGAGTTCCCGCTGATCGCCCCGCATCTCGGCTACACGCTGGTGGAGCTCGTCTCGGGCTTCGCCATCGGCGCCATCGTCGGCCTTGTGATGGCGGCGATGATCACGCAGTTCCCCTTCGCCGAGAAGATCGTGGCGCCCTACATCCTGATCCTGGTCACCACACCGATGCTGGCGCTGGTGCCGCTTTTGATCCTGCGCTTCGGCTTCGGCTACACGCCGCGCATCATCGCGGTCGCTCTGGCTGCCGGCCCGATGGTGATGATCAATGCCGCGACCGGCTTCCGCCGCGTCGACAGCGCCAAGATCGCCCTGGCCCGCTCCTATGGCGCAAGCACCCTGCAGATCTTCTGGAAGATCCGCGCGCCGATGGCGCTGCCGATGATCCTGGTCGGGCTGATGATCGGCGCCATCTTCGGCCTGCTCACCGCTGTCGGCGCCGAGATGGTCGGCGGCGGCTTCGGCCTCGGCAACCGGCTCACCTCCTACTCCTCGATGATCCAGATGCCGCAATTCTTCGCGGTGGTGCTGATCCTGTCGACGCTCGGCATCCTGATCTACGTGCTGTTCTTCCTGATCGGCAAGAAATGGGCGAGCTGGGAGACCTGACCGACGGACAAAAATCACGCCCGGGAGGCGGGCGGAGGCAAGGCAAGCGATCAATAAGGGCAATCAACAAAAGGGGAATGCCATGACCAACGATAATCCGATCCATTCCAGTGCTCCGGCCGGCATCAGCCGCCGCTACTTCCTGCAGGTGACGGCGGCCGGCGTCGTGACCACCACCGCGCTCGGCGCGTCCGGCCTGAAGGCCCGGGCGGCGGCCTATGAGAAATTCACCTGGATCTCGCCGCGCGGCACGCTCGAAGTGCTGGACGACTATCCCTACTGGTCGGCGAAGAAGGCCGGCTATTTCGGCGACCTCGCCACCGACATGCAGCCCGGCCCTTCGGATGGCACCGCGACGGTGAAATTCGTCGATGTCGGCCAGGCCGACATGGGCTTCCCCTCGCCCGGCGTCTTCTCCTTCGCCATTCAAAACGGCATGAAGCTGAAGTCCGTCTTCCACATGGGCGCGCGCGATACTTTCAGCCTCGCCTTCCGCAAGGGCCAGGGCACCAACAACCTGAAGGACCTCGAAGGCAAGACCATTCTGCTCGGCTCCGCCGCCTGGCAGGCGATCGTCGATCCGCTGCTGGCGGCCCAGGGCGTCGACATCAAGAAGGTGAAATATGTCGAGGCCGGCTGGCCGACCTGGGGCACCGCGCTGGCCGGCGGCCAGGGCGATGCGGCGCTTTCCTGGGAAGGCTTGCGCGCCGAATGGATCGCCAAGGGACTCGACTTCGAGTACTGGCTCGGCGTCAAGAACTCCAAGCTGCCGGCCAACACCTTCGTCGTGCGCGCCGCCGACCTCGAGGATGCCGATAAGAAGGCCTTCCTGGAGAAGTATCTGCGCGGCTGGGCGATGGGCCTCGAATTCGGCTACCAGAATCCGCGCGCCGCGGTCGAAGCCGTGTTCGAGCAGTTCCCGACCTTGGCCAAGAACCTCGGTCCCGAGCTCGGCACCACCTCGATCCTGCAGCAGATCAACGTCTTCCGCGGCGACATGGAGAAGCGCGGCGGCTGGGGCTCGCACGACATGGCGAGCTGGCAGGGCTTCTTCGACGAGATCCTCAAGATCGGCCAGATCAGCGCGCCGGTGAAGGCCGAGGATGTCTGCACCAACGATCTGATCCCGGCCGCCAACGACTTCGACAAGGCCAAGGTCAAGGCCGATGCCGAGGGCGTGAAACTGTCGGAAGGCTTTGCCGCCCTCGACGTCGACAAGATCAAGGCGCACCTGTTCGATTCCGCCGTCAAGTAACGCGACTGCCATGACCAACGGGCGGCGGGAGGCGCCGCCCGCCATTCCATTCAAAGAGCATTGGGGAGGCTTCGATGGCCGACAAGGTGAAAATACTGGTGGTTGGTCTGGGCAATATGGGCGCATCGCATGCCAGCGCCTATCACCGCTCCGACGGCTTCGAGATCGTCGGCATCATGAGCCGCAACATCAAAAGCAACAAGAAGATCCCCAAGGAACTCGCCGGCTACCCGCTCTATGAGGATTTCGACCTGGCGCTGAAGGAGACGAAGCCGGATGCGGTCTCGATCAACAGCTGGCCTAACACGCACGCCGAATACGCGCTGAAGGCGATCGCCGCCAACTGCCATGTCTTCATGGAAAAGCCTCTCGCCACCAACATCGAGGACGCCGAAAAGGTGGTGGCAGCGGCGCGGGCGAAGAACCGCAAGCTGGTGCTGGGCTATATCCTGCGGGTACACCCGTCCTGGATCAAATTCATCGAGGTCGGCAAGACGCTCGGCAAGCCGCTGGTGATGCGTCTGAACCTCAACCAGCAGAGCAGCGGCGCCGCCTGGCACTGGCACAAGAACCTGATCGACTCGCTGATCCCGATTGTCGACTGCGGCGTGCATTATGTCGACGTCATGTGCCAGCTGACCGGCGCCAAGCCGGTGCGCGTGCACGGCATCGGCGCAAAACTCTGGGCCGAGGCCGACAAGCAGAATTACGGCCATTTGCACGTCACCTTCGACGACGGCTCAGTCGGCTGGTACGAGGCCGGCTGGGGCCCGATGATGAGCGAGACGGCCTATTTCGTGAAGGACGTGGTCGGCCCGAAGGGCGCGGTCTCGATCGTCGCCGGCCAGTCGGGCAGCAGCGCCAAGGATGCCGAGGAAGTGTCCGATTCCGCCGACATCGACCGCCACACCAAGACCGACGCGCTGAAGATCCACTATGCCCAGGTCGACGGCGACAAGAATTTTGCCAAGCCCGACGAGATCGTCAGCATGGAGGACGAGCCCGGGCACCAGGAACTCTGCGACCGCGAGCAGGGCTTCTTCCTGCGCGCAATCCGCGAGGACCTCGATCTGACCGAGCAGATGGACGCGGCCGTCAACAGCCTGCGCATCGTGCTGGCGGCCGAGCAGAGCATCGCGGAGAAGCGGACCGTCGAGCTGGCCTGAGCCTTCTCTGGCACAAGTCGCGGCACTCCCCCTCATCCGGCCGCTTCGCGGCCACCTTCTCCCCGAGGGGAGAAGAGGGAAGCGCCGGCGCTGACAATCTCCTCTCCCCGCCGGGGAGAGGTCAGCCGAGCGAAGCGGAGGCTGGGTGAGGGTGAGTCTGGGCCAGTTCGCAACTGACGGCACTTGTAAGTGGGAGGAACACATGGCCGCGATCTCGAAGAGCTTGCTGGAAACCTATGCCGAATCCGACGCGCTGGCGCTCGCCGACCTGGTGAAGCGCGGCGAGGTTTCGCCGGCTGAGCTCGTTGAAGCGGCGATCACCATGATCGAACGCCTCAACCCATCGCTCAATGCGGTCATCCACCGCCTCTACGACATGGCGCGCGCCCAGGCGGCGACGGTGGACAAGAACGCACCCTTCGCCGGCGTACCCTATCTGCTCAAGGAGCTCGCCTCGTCCTGGAAAGGCGCGCCCCTTACCAACTC
>NZ_RZSB01000193.1:0-8745 GCF_004023285.1 Mesorhizobium sp. M2A.F.Ca.ET.067.02.1.1 | reverse complement strand
CGGGCCCGCCCAAGCCGCGCCTTGCCCATGGCGTCAGAAGCCACAGGGCGATGAGCACGATGACGCCGCCGCGCGGACCGAGCTGCCACCAGTCGAAGCCGATTTCCCACACCGCCCAGCACAAAGTGGCGAGCACGAACAGCGCGTAGAGCCAGAGCGAGGTCGACCTGCGCCTGAACAGCAGCCAGGCCGTGATCAGGAACACCAGGCCGGCGATCAGGTAGTACCAACTGCCGCCCAGCGCGACGAGCCAGATGCCGCCGCCGCCGAGAATGAGACCGATGAGGAAGAGGACGAGGGAGGTGATGGTGACAGCCAAGACGGTGCTCCTTCGACTGTTGCGCGCATCAAGCAATTCCAGGAAAAGCGTGAAGCGTCTTTCCGTCCGGAACTGCGTCAAACAAGATAGAGCAGCTTGCGGGGTGCGACAGGCCCCGCCCTGCTGGCAGCTTTCCCCTCACCCGCTCCGGCTGTCAAGTTGGTCCGGGACACGCGAAACTAGAACAAAACGTAGACAGTTCTGGTCTTTCGCTCCCGAATCACTACATTCGGGGCGATGTCGGGCTTTTCCGAAGACATGCCTTTTTTCGATGAACCGAATGCGCGGCCGGCTGCGGCCCCGTCCGGCATAGCCGCGCGCGCCATGGCGGCGCGCAGCGGGCAGAACAGCGCGCCCGATTATCTGAAGGGCCTGAACCCGGAGCAGCGGCTCGCCGTCGAGACGACCGAAGGCTCGGTCCTGGTGCTGGCCGGCGCCGGCACCGGCAAGACGCGCGTGCTCACCACCCGCATCGCCCACATCCTCGCCACAGGCAGGGCCTTCCCGTCGCAGATCCTCGCCGTCACCTTCACCAACAAGGCGGCGCGCGAGATGAAGCAGCGCATCGGCCACCTGATCGGCGAAGGCAATGTCGAGGGCATGCCCTGGCTCGGCACCTTCCATTCTATCGGCGTCAAGCTGTTGCGTCGTCATGCCGAGTTGGCCGGGCTGAAGTCGGATTTCACCATCCTCGACAACGACGACGTGGTGCGGCTGATCAAGCAGCTGATCCAGGCCGAAGGGCTGGACGACAAGCGCTGGCCGGCCAAGACCTTCGCCCAGATGCTCGACAACTGGAAGAACAAGGGCCTCGGCCCCGAAGAGATTCCGGAAGGTGATGCTCGCAGCTTCGGCAACGGCAAGGGCCGCCAGCTCTACAAGGCCTATCAGGAACGGCTGCAGACGCTGAACTCCTGCGACTTCGGCGACCTGCTCTACCACCCGATCCGCATCTTCCGCGCCTATCCGGACGTGCTGAAGGAATACCACCGCAAGTTCAAATACATACTGGTCGACGAGTACCAGGACACCAACACCGCGCAGTACATGTGGCTGCGGCTCTTGGCGCAGCGCCCCAATGTCGGGCGCAGCCCGTCGGCCGAAGGCCGCAAGCCCGACCGGGCGTCGGCCGGTCAGGCCGCCCCCGCGGAGGCCAGCGAGCGAAGCGAGCGCGCGGCCGTGAGCGAAAACAAAGTCAACATTTGCTGCGTCGGCGACGACGACCAGTCGATCTATGGCTGGCGCGGCGCCGACGTCGACAACATCCTGCGCTTCGACAAGGATTTCCCGGGCGCCATCATCATCCGGCTGGAGCGCAATTATCGCTCCACCGCGCATATCCTGGGCGCCGCTTCCCACCTCATCGCCCACAATGAGGGCCGTTTCGGCAAGACGCTGTTCACCGATCGCAATGACCCCGAGGACGACAAGGTGCATGTCCATGCCGCCTGGGACTCGGAGGAAGAGGCCAGGGCCATCGGCGACGCCATCGAGGCCTATCAGCGGCAGAAGCACAATCTGAATGACATGGCGATTCTCGTCCGCGCGTCCTTCCAGATGCGCGCCTTCGAAGACCGCTTCATCACGCTGGGCTTGAACTACCGCGTCATCGGCGGCCCGCGTTTCTACGAGCGCCTGGAAATCCGCGACGCGCTGGCCTTCTTCCGCGTCGTCGCCAACAGCGGCGACGACCTTGCCTTCGAGCGCATTGTCAACGTGCCGAAGCGTGGGCTCGGCGAGGCCACCATCCGCCAGATCCACGACACCGCGCGCGCCATGCGCGTGCCGATGCTGGAGGCGGCGGCGACGCTCGCCGAAAGCGACGAGCTGAAGCCCAAGCCGCGCGCGGCGCTGCGCGAGGTCGCGGCCAATTTCGAGCGCTGGCAGAAAGCGCTGGAAACGAAGCCGCACACCGAGCTTGCCGAGACCATTTTGGAAGAGAGCGGCTACACCGACATGTGGAAGAACGACCGTTCCGCGGACGCGCCGGGGCGGCTGGAGAACCTGAAGGAGCTGATCCGCTCCATGGAGGAGTATGAATCGCTTCGCTCCTTCCTCGAGCATGTCGCGCTTGTCATGGACGCCGAGCAGAATGCCGAGCAGGATGCGGTGTCGATCATGACGCTGCACTCCGCCAAGGGCCTGGAATTCGAGACCGTTTTCCTGCCCGGCTGGGAGGAAGGCCTGTTCCCCCACCAGCGCGCGCTGGATGAAGGCGGCCGCTCCGGCCTGGAGGAAGAGCGCCGCCTTGCCTATGTCGGACTGACGCGGGCGAAGAAGAACCTGCATATCTGGTTCGTCTCCAACCGTCAGATCCACGGTCTATGGCAATCGACCATCCCGTCGCGCTTCGTCGACGAGCTGCCGGAAACCCATATCGACATCGCCGAGGGCGGCAATTCCTATGGCGGCTACGGCAATCCCTATGGCGGCGGCGCTTTTGCGTCGGGACGCGGTGGCGGCCGGCAGAACCCGTACGGCGCCTCGCGCTTCGACAATGTCGGGGCGAAGGACCAGGGCAGCTTTTCCAACACCTATGCCACGCCCGGCTGGCAGCGCGCCCAGGCCAACCGTACGGAGGCGACCGACCGCAACTGGGGCACCCGCTCCGGCCACCAGGTCGAGCGCATCGGATATGGCGAGACCGACTCAGGCTACGGCGCCGGCCGCACCTCTGTGAAGGGCCGCACCATCGAGGGCGAGCTGGTCGCCAAATCCGTCGCCGACACGCCGTCCGCCTTCAATGTCGGCGACCGCGTCTTCCACCAGAAATTCGGCAACGGCAACATAGCGGCCATCGAAGGCAACAAGCTCACCATCGACTTCGACAAGGCCGGGCAAAAGCGCGTCCTGGACGGGTTCGTCGCGCCGGTGTGACCGCCCTCACCTGTACCTTGCCTGGTTCCACTTGTGGCCGAGCAGCGACAGGATGATGATCAGTCCGTTGAAGAACTGGACGTAGAAGCCGCTGAGGCCCGCCGCCACAACGCCGGTCTGGATGAACGACACGGTGACCGCGCCGGTCGCGCCGCCGACCACCGTGCCGATGCCGCCCCAGGTCGGCGTGCCGCCGACGAACACCGAGGCGAGTACAGGCAAGAGATAGCCGTCGCCCGCCGTCGGCCACCAGGTGAAGTTGATCATCACCGAGAAGGTGCCGGCGATCGCCGCGCCTATGCCGGTGAAGACGAACACCTTCACCCGCACGAGCTTGACGTCGATGCCCATCTGCTTGGCGCTGTCGGGATTGTCGCCGACCACCTTGACCTGCGCGCCGAAGCGGTGCCGGTTGAAGAGCAGCGCCGAGAACACGACGAAGGCGATCGCCCAGAAGATCTGCACCGGGATGCCCCAGATCTGGCTGGAGAAGATCTTGTAGGCCGTGCTGTCGGCCAGATTGGTCAGCGCTGTCGACTTGCCCTCATTGATGATCTGGATCAGGCCGCGCAGCAGGAAATTCATGCCGAGCGTGGCGATCAACGACGACAGCCCGCCATAGACGACCAGCGAGCCGACCAGGAAGCCGAGCAGCGTGCCGGTGACCAGAGCCGCCGCAATGCCGAGGAACGGATCGTAGCCGGCCTGCACCACCAGCGCGAAGACCCAGGAGGCGAAACCCATCGTTGCCGGGAACGACAGGTCGATCTCGCCGCAGGTGACGACGAAGACCAGCGGCACCACCACGAACAGCGCCACCGGAAGCGTCGTCAGCACCGAGCTGTAGAGATACCAGGTGGTGAACACGGTCGGGTTGGCGATCATGAACACCGCCATCATGACGATGAACACCGCGAGCGTGCCGAGCGAAGCGCGGTTGTCGAGCACTAAGCCGCGCAGCCAGTGGTTCGACGGATGGCTCCATTCCTTGGCAGCCTGGCCGCTTGTTCTCCTGAGAGGCGTTTGCAGATCGGGTTCCATGGCCTTGCTCATCACGCTCTCTGCTCCGCGCCCTCGTGCAGCCCCGGCAGGCCGCCGGGATGCGCCACATCTTCCATGAAGTTGATTAGGTCGTCGGCCGACTTGACCTCGCTGCGGTCGGCCGTCAGCGCCACCTTGCCGCGGTCGAGCACGACGAAGCGGTCGGCGATGTCGAAGACATGGTGGATGTTGTGGCCGATGAACAGGATCGAGCGGCCGCTCGCCCGCACCTGGCGCACGAAGTGGAAGACCTTGGCGGTTTCGGTCAGCGACAGCGCCGTCGTCGGCTCGTCGAGGATGATCAGCTCCGCCTGCTTGTAGATGGCGCGAGCGATCGCCACGCCCTGCCGCTCGCCGCCCGAAAGCTGGCCGACGATCGACTGCGGCGTGAACACTTTCGAGGTGAAGCCGATCTCGCGCATTAGCCGGCTCGCCTCCGCGACCTCCTTGTTGACCTTCAGCCAGCCCATGAAGCCGGTGAGCTCGCGGCCCATGAAGATGTTGCGCACGATGGTCTGCTGCACGGCCAGAGCCCGGTCCTGGAACACGGTCTCGATGCCGGCGTCGCGCGAACGTGCCGCGCTCCATCCGCTGACCGGTTTGCCACGCACCAGGATTTCGCCGCTGGTCGGCCTGACCACGCCGGACAGGATCTTGATCAGCGTCGATTTGCCGGCGCCGTTGTCGCCGATCAGGCCGACCACTTCGCCGCGATCGACGCTGAGGTTGACGCCGCCCAAGGCATAGACCTGGCCGTAGGATTTCTTGATGTCGCGCAGTTCGATGATGCGTTCGCTCATGCGATCCTCGCTTGAATTGTGTGTTATGCCTGCCTCGTCCGCAGGCGGTCCCGCCGGCCGGGTTGGGTCCGGCCGGCGGCCTGGGGGTCAGCGCAGCGCCTGCTTGGCGAGCTCTGAGACGATCTCGTAGTTCTGCGGCGTCACGAAGCCGGCGCCGGTGTCGACGTTCATGGGGGCAAGACCGAGCACCACCTGCTGGCAGAGACTGAGGATCGGCAGATAGCCTTGCATGAACGGCTGCTGGTCGGCCGTCAGCTGCACCCAGCCGCCCTTGAAGGCCTCGACGATCTGCGGGCTGGTGTCGAAGCCGAAATTGAAGATGTCGCCGGGCTTCCTGCCCGCCGCCTGCATGTAGGTGGCGACATTGCCGAGCATCTGCCCGCCGGGATAGCCGACCGCCTTGACGCCGGGATTGTTGAGCAGCGCCGCAGTGATCGGCGGGATCGCGAGATTGGGATCGGCTGCCCATTCGGTTTGCGAATTGATCTGAACGACATCGACGCCGGCCTCCTTCAGCGCGGCGACCGTTCCACGCTCGCGCGCGCCACGGCTCTCGTTCTCGAACGGGCCGATCATGATCGCCTTGTCGCCGGCCTTCAGCCCGGCCAGCTTGAACGCCTCGGCGCCGAGCGCGCGCCCCTGCTGCTCCTGCTGCGCGCCGACATAGCCGCCGCCGAACGCAGCCACCACCGTCGGCACCGGAACGTTCTGGTACATCATCTTGATGCCGTCCTTATGCGCCTGTTCGGCCAGCGGCATGATCGCCGCGTCGCCCGGATGGCCCATCATGGCGATGCCCTGCGGCTTGACGGCGACCGCCTCGCGCAATTGCTGCACCATCTTTTCGACGTCCCAGCCGGAAAAGATGTAGTCGACCTTCGGCCCGAGATCGGCCGCCGCCTGCTTGGCGCCATTATAGACGATGGTGCCGAAGGCGTCGCCCTCGGCGCCGCCGACGAAGAAGCGGATGTGGACGTCCTTGCACCATTGGGCGTCAAGCGCCTTTGCCGGCAGAGTGGAGATCGAGGCGCAGAGCGCCGTGGCGGCCGCCACGACGGTCGAGCGCAGAACAGTCCTTCTGGTCGTGATGCTCATGCACGTTCCTCCCTTTTGGTCCCTCGCGATGGAGGGTTTCGACAATGATTTGGATCGGCCGGCTCCTCCCGCGGGCCGGCGCTCAAACCGGATTGGGCAGGTAGCTGTTCCCTCCCCGGCATTGCTTCAGATAATCGAGAGCGCGCGCCTGGCCGGTGATCTCCAGATCGCCGCGATAGACCGGGTCGTGCCAGCCTTCGATGTCGATGGCGCCCTTGTAGCCGGCCAGCCGCAATTCGCTGATCACCTGCGTCCAGTCGCTGTCGCCGAAGCCCGGCGTGCGCATCTGCACGAAAGGCAGGCGGCCGAACACGCCATGCTCGCGGATCACGTCCCAGCGCACCGTCGCGTCCTTGCCATGGACATGGAAGATGCGCGGCGCCCATTTGCGGATCTGCGGGATCGGATCGATCAGGTAGACGAGCTGGTGGCAGGGCTCCCATTCCAGCCCAAGATTGTCGTTTGGCAATTCGTTGAACATCAGCTCCCAGGCGTCCGGGTTGTGGGCGATGTTCCAGTCGCCGCTTGCCCAATTGCCGTCCATGGCGCAGTTCTCGAAGGCGATGCGCACGCCCTTGTCGGCGGCGCGTTTGGCCAGCGGCCCCCAGACCTCGCGGAAGCGCGGCAGGCTGTCGGTGAGCTTCTTGCCGCGGAGGCGGCCGGTGAAGCCGCAGACCATCGAAGTGCCGAACAGATGCACGTTGTCGATGACGGTCTCCCAGGCCTGGAGCACGCCCTGATCGACCTCGCCGCTTTCGAGCGGATTGCCGAACACACCGAGGGACGACACGGTGACGTCCGCATCACCGATCGCGTCACGGATTTCGCCCGCTAGGCGCTTCAGGTCCTTGCCGCCCAGCGTCTGCCAGAAGAAGGGCTGGATGCTCTCGAAGCCGAGCGGCAGGATCTGCTTCACGTAGGCGGCGGGATCGTCGAGATTGGCCCGCACCATGGTGCCGATCCTGATATCGAGAAGCGGGTTCGGCATCATCATCCTTCCTGGGTCGGGATCGCCACGCGCCGTCCGGTCTCCGCGCTTTCGATCGCGCCGAAGACCATGGCGAGGCTTTTGATGTTGTCGGCGCCGCGGGTCTCCGGCTCGGTGCCGGTTTCGATCGCGCGCATGAAATCCTGGATGATGCCGAGATGTCCGCCCACCCGATCAGCCGGGTCGAGCGCCGGCACCTCGATTGAATGCGTCTTGTCGATGATACCGTCGCGGCCCGACGCAACCACCTCCGCCATCAGCCCGTCATGGCCGTCCCACAACAGGCTGCCGCGCTCGGCAACGATGCGCCAGCTGCCTTCCCAGCTGGTGCGGAAACCGTCGGCGCACCAGGAGCCGGCATAGGTGAAGACCTTGCCGCCGCCGAGGTCGAAGACGGCGCTGGCCGACGAGCCCTGCCGGTACCAGGAACTGGCCGGCTCCCATTCCTGGCAATAGACGCTGGCCGGCTCGCCGGCGACCATGTAACGCGCGGCGTCGAAGGTGTGGATCGCCATGTCGAGCAGCAGCACATGGGCCATCTCCTCGCGAAAGCCGCCGAAATGCGGCGCGATGAAGAAATCGGCATGGATGCTGGTCGGCTTGCCGATGGCGCCGGAATCGAGGAAACGCCTGATCCGCCTGACATTGGCGACATAGCGCCGATTCTGCACGACCGCATGGATGCGGCCTGCGCGGCGCGCCGCATCGATAATGGCCCGCGCATTTTCCGGGCTGTCAGCCAGCGGCTTTTCGGTCAGCAGGTGGCAATGATGGCAAAGGAAGAAAGCGCAACCTCGCGACGTGCCGCCGGAACCACGACATCGAACACGGCGTCGGGTTTCGTCTCGTCGAGGACGGCGTCGACGCTGGTGCCGATGACGGCGTTGCTGAGATCGTATTCGCGCGCCCTCGCCTGCGCCCGCTCGGCATCGAGGTCGACAAGGCCGGCAATGGCGAGCCCGTCGATCTGCCTTGCGGCATCGAGCCACTGCCTGCTCATGGCTCCGCACCCGACCAGGACGACCTTCATCATCCAACGCTCCTCCTCGCTCGGCCCCTCCAGTCCGAGTGTCACGGCATTTCCGGCATCACCGTAAACGTTTTTCCGTAAACGTTTACGAGAACACACCCGATGGCCTAGAATGTCAATCACCCGCTCGCGAAAATCGACACCCACTGCTTGGCCTGAAGGGCGGCCGGTGCTAGCGAAGACAGGGGAGAACCGGCCTTGGCGTCCAGCATCCACGATCTCGCGCGTCATCTGAACATTTCGATCGGCACCGTCTCGCGCGCGCTGAACGGCCGTGCCGATGTCAATGCGGAGACGCGCCAGCGCGTGCTGGAGGCCGCCAGGAAGCTGAACTATTCGCCCAACCAGTCGGGCCGGAGTCTCAGGAAAGGCGCCACCCATTCGATCGCCTTCATGCTGCAACCGCACCCTGGCGACCAGCAATATGGCGAGCCGTTCTTCATCCCTTTCCTGACCGGCCTGCAGGCGCAGCTCGCCGAGCATGACCTCGATCTGATGGTCGTCATGGGTGAGCCCGGCCAATATCAGCCGGAGAGGCTGCGCCGCGTGGTTGAGACGCGGCGGGCCGACGCGGTCGTATTGGCCAATACAAGGC
>NZ_RZSB01000192.1:0-8756 GCF_004023285.1 Mesorhizobium sp. M2A.F.Ca.ET.067.02.1.1 | reverse complement strand
CTGAAGCGCCGGCGCAGCCGGCTTCCGCCCCGGTCGCCGTGGCTCCGGCGCCGGTCGCGCCGAAGAAGAAGCGCCGCCTCGGCCGCTTCCTGCTGATGGTCGCGCTGCCGCTGGCGCTGCTTGCCGGCGGCTCCTATGTCTGGGTGACGGGCGGCCGCTATCAGGAAACCGAGAACGCCAATCTGCAGCAGGCCAGGATTTCTGTCGCCTCCGACACGGCCGGCCGTATCGTTCAGGTCGGCATCGCCGACAACCAGCTGGTCAAGCAGGGCGACCTTCTCTTCGTCATCGATCCCGAGCCTTACAGGATCGCGCTCGCCCAGGCCGATGCGGCGGTCGCCGCGGCGCGCCTCAATGTCGAGCAGCTGCGCGCCGCCTACAGCCAGGCGATGGCGCAGGAGAAGTCCGCTTCGAGCGAGGTCGACTATGCGCAGTCGCAATATGACCGCGCCGCCGATCTCGCGCAGAAGGGCATCAACGCCAAGTCCTCGCTCGATCAGGCCCGCAACGATCTTGACAAGGCCAAGCAGCAGCTGGCCGTCGCGCAGCAGGGCATCGTCAGCGCCAAGGCGGCGCTCGGCGGCAACCCCGAGATCGAGACCGACAAGCATCCGACCGTGATGGCCGCTTTGGCCGCGCGCGACAAGGCGGCCTATGACCTGGCGCAGACGACGGTGAAGGCGCCGGCCGACGGCGTCATCTACCAGGCGGCTTCCTTCAAGGTTGGCCAGTATGTTTCCGTCGGCACGCCGCTCTGCGCGCTGGTCGAGACCGGCGACACCTGGATCGACGCCAATTTCAAGGAGACCCAGCTCACCAACATGAAGCCGGGCCAGAAGGCCGAGATCGTCGTCGACACCTATCCGGGCCGCACCTTCGAGGCGACCGTCACGGCGATCGGCGCCGGCACGGGCGCGGAGTTCTCGCTGCTGCCCGCGCAAAACGCCACCGGCAACTGGGTCAAGGTCACGCAGCGCATTCCCGTGCGCCTGGAACTGACTGATCCTGATGCCAAGATGGCGCTGCGCACCGGCATGAGCGCGACCGTCACCGTCGACACCGGCGTGGCGCGCGGCCTGCCGTCGATCTTCGGCCATGCCACGGCAGGAGAGCACGCGCAGTGACAATACGCCCCCCGTAAATCGGGGGCGGAGCAGGGGATTGGTCTGATGGGAGGAGTGACAAGGATAAGCGTTTAAGATCAGCCGCTTGGCGGCGCGATCAAAACCGAAACCTTCGTCACGGACCCGTCGGTCCTCAGGTTTCCGGGCGGCAGGCATCCGCTCCAACAGAGACTTTCAGTCGATGTAACCCCCACATCGATGGTCGCGTCCCACCGCGATGAAGGTCTCTCTACGGAAGGCATTGCCGCCCGGAAACCTAGAGCCGGATGATTTCAGGTCTGTTCGACCTGAAATCTGAATCCGGCTCTAAATCAAAGAGATAGAGCATGATGTCGTCCGAAAACCGCATCACACTTTTCGGCATCATGCTCTAGTCTACACGTTTTTGTTACCCGCTGGAAGTTCAGCATCATGAGCACGCCGGAAGCCTTCAAGGAAGTGCCGCATCGCGGGCTGATCACCGTCGCGCTGATGCTGGCGACGATCATGCAGGCGCTCGACACCACGATCGCCAATGTCGCGCTGCCGACCATGACCGGCGACCTCGGCGCGTCGCCAGACAACATCAACTGGGTGCTGACCTCCTATATCGTGGCGGCGGCGATCATGACGCCGGTTACCGGCTGGCTCGCCGACCGGCTCGGCCGCAAGGAGCTGTTCCTCGCCTCCGTCGTCGGCTTCACCATCTTCTCCATGCTCTGCGGCCTTGCCTGGAGCCTCGAGACGATCGTGCTCTTCCGCCTGCTGCAGGGCGTGTTCGGCGCCGCCATCGTGCCGCTGTCACAGACCTTCCTGCTCGACATCAACCCGAAGGAGCGCCACGGCCAGGCGATGGCGATCTGGGGCGCCGGCATCATGCTTGGGCCGATCCTGGGGCCGACGCTCGGCGGCTGGCTGACGGAAAACTTCAACTGGCGCTGGGTGTTCTTCATCAACCTGCCCGTCGGCATCCTGGCCTTCCTCGGCATGGCCGCCTATCTGCCCGTCATCGCCAAGCGCGTGCGCGGCTTCGACTTCTTCGGCTTCGCCATGCTCTCGCTCGGCGTCGGCGCGCTGCAGCTCCTGCTCGATCGCGGCGGCGAGGTCGACTGGTTCAACTCGGCCGAGATCTGGATCGAGCTTGCTCTGTCGCTCACAGGCTTCTGGGTGTTCATCATCCATACGGTGACGGCAGAGCATCCCTTCATCGACCCAAAGATCTTCCTCGACCGCAATTTCGTGACCGGGCTGGGCTTCATCTTCGTCATGGGCGTGCTGATCCTGGCCTCGATGTCGCTGTTGCCGCCGATGCTGGCCAACATCTTCGGCTATCCGACCGTGACCATCGGCGTCGTGCTGGGTCCGCGCGGCATCGGCACGATGATCTCGATGCTGGTCGTCGGCCGCATCATGCACAGGTTCGATGCGAGGATCCTCGTCGCCATCGGTTTCCTGCTGACCGCGCAGTCGCTCTACACCATGGCAAGCTTCACGCCGCAGATGGACAATTGGCTGATCCTCACCTCGGGCGTCATCCAGGGTCTCGGCATGGGCATGGTGTTCGTGCCGCTGTCGACGGTCGCCTTCGCCACGCTCGACGCCCGCTACCGCACGGACGCCACCTCATTGTTCAGCCTGGTGCGCAATCTGGGCTCGTCGATCGGCGTGTCGGTGGTCGCGGCCTTGATGGTGCGCAACACCCAGATCAACCACACCGAGCTGTCGGCCTTCATCAACCCCTACAATCCCAACCTATGGGCTGCCTCGCCGGCGGCCGCGAGCGGCAACGCCGCGGCTCTTTCGCAGGTCGACCGCGCGGTGAATGCGCAGGCGATGATGATCTCCTACATCAACGACTTCAAAATCCTGATGGTGATGACGCTGGCCGCGATCCCGTTCGTCATCCTGCTGCGCAAGCCCAAGGCGGCGCCGGCGGGCGGCGCGCCGGCGGCGCATATGGACTAGGACCGCCACACCAGTTGGTCCTAGATTACGACCGGGTCAGGCTGCATCGTTCCAGCGTTGAGCGGTTGGATGAACGTGATGCAGAACCTGTCATTTCCCGTGTTCGATCTCTGACAATTCGAGACCGCGAGCGCCGCACGGAAGAAGGCGCTCGGCCGCGAGGTCGACTACATCTGTCGCAGCACCGGTTTCCTGGCGGTCAAGAACCACGGTGTCCCGCAAGCTGTGATCGACGCCGCTTGGTCGAAAGCAAAGGCTTTCTTCGACCTGCCGCCAGAGGAAAAGCTGCGCTCGAAGGCGCCCTACAAGGGTTATCCCTACGGATATCTCGGCCCCGAACTGGGAGGCGCTGGCAAAATCCCGCAATGTCGACACGCCGCCGGACTTGAAGGAGAGCTTCAACGGCGGACCTCCCCGCGTGCCTCCAGGCATCAAGGACCCGGAGGCCCTGGCCTTCTGCTACGCCGAGACGATCTGGCCGGCCGAGCCCGAAGGCTTCATCGAAGCTTGGAAGGCCTATTATGCGGCTCTCGAGGACCTTGCGCTGCGCATCATGCGGGTCTTCGCCACCGCGCTTGATTTGCCGGAACCTATTTCGACGCCTTCCTCGATGCGCCGATCAGCGCGCTGAGAGCGCTGAACTATCCCGAGCAGCATGTCGCGCCGAAGCCCGGCCAGATCCGCGCCGGCGCTCATACCGACTATGGCAGCCTGACCATCCTGCTGCCGCAGCCAGGGTCGCGCGGGCTGCAGATCGTTACGCCGGGCGGCGAATGGGCTGAGGTGCCGCCAGTGTCCGGCGCCTTCGTCATCAACATCGGCGACCTGATGGCGCGCTGGACCAACGATCGTTGGGTGTCCACCGTGCATCGTGTCGTCAACCCGCCGGCGCAGCAGGGCGGCAAGGATCGCCGGCAATCGATGGCTTTCTTCCACCAGCCGAACTGGGACGCCGAGATTGCGGTTCTGGACGCATGCCTGTCCGAGGGAGAGGCGCCGAAATATGAGCCGGTCCGCTCCGGCCCTATCTGATGGGCAAGTTCAAGGCGACGACGAAATAGGGCGGGGGCCGACGCCTATCGGCCGAGCACCAGCGCCCAGTAGCGCAAGGCAAGATCGCGGCCGTCGCGCACATAGGCGAGCCCGAAGCGGCTGAAGTCCGGATCGAGCATGTTGCGGCGGTGGCCGTCCGAATGCATCCAGATGTCGAACAGTTTTTGCAGGTCGAAGCGGCCTTCGGCGATGTTTTCGGCCGCCGCGCCCCGCACGCCATTGTCCTTCATGCGCGAGGCGAAATCCTTGCCCCAACCGGTGGTGTGGCTCATGCGCTCGCGCGAAGCCATGTAGCCGGCCTGCTGCAGCGCCGCCTGTTCGAGCTGCGTGTCGTGAACCAGCGCTGGCAGCCCCGCCGTGGTGCGAATGCCGGCCAGCGTCGCCGTGGCGGACGAAGAGACGCCGGCGCCTTCGCCGGTCGGCACCGTGACCGTGCTGCAGGCGGCGATGCCCGCAAGTGCTGCAAGGCCAGCGGCCTTGATCAGCATGCGACGGTTCATATCGGGGAGGGCGGTGGTCGAGATGCTCATCCGGTCTCTGATACCGGCGATCGTGGCTTTTGCCGGGCAACCGATGAAAATCGCATGAAGCGGCGACTTTTCGCGGAAGATCGGTTATCATGCCGGCGTTCTTGAAAGTGGCAGCCATGGGCGGCCACCCAGGCGGTGACCGCCCCCGATATAAACGGAGGACGGTTATGGCCGGTTTTCATGTCATGACGGACGCGTACGGCGCACATGTTCAGCCCACGGTGCGCCACATCTCGACCGCGGATCTTTGGGACGCGCTCAAGCTCGGCGCCGAGGATTTTTGGGCCAAGCCTTCGCATTACGTGTTCCTGTGCCTGATCTATCCGATCGTCGGCCTGATCCTGACGCAATGGAGCTCGGGCTCGAACGCCATCCAGCTCGTCTATCCACTGATGTCCGGTTTCGCCCTGGTCGGTCCGTTCGCGGCCATCGGCCTCTACGAGATCAGCCGCCGGCGCGAGCTTGGGATGAGCAGCCGCTGGCACCATGCGCTGGACGTGCGCCATTCGCCGGCGCTGCCGTCGATCGCGGTCATCGGCATCCTGCTCTTCGCGCTGTTCCTGTTGTGGCTGTTCACCGCCCAGTCGCTCTACACCAGCCTGTTCGGCGCCGAGCCGCCTGCTTCGGTCGGTGCCTTCGTGCGCGACGTGCTGACGACCGGCAAGGGCTGGACGCTGATCCTCGTCGGCAATGCCGTCGGCTTCGTTTTCGCCGCTGTCGTTCTAGGCACCACCGTCGTCGCCTTCCCGCTGCTGCTCGACCGCGACGTCGGCGCCGTCGCGGCGATCGAGACCTCGGCCCGCGTGGTGATGGCCAATCCGCTGACGATGGCCCTCTGGGGCCTGACGGTCGCCGTGCTCCTGGTGATCGGCTCGATCCCGCTGTTTGCCGGACTCGCCGTCGTCATGCCGATCCTCGGCCACGCGACCTGGCACCTCTACCGCAAGGTGGTCGAGCCGGAGCAGATCCGGCCGGTGCGCCGCCCGATGTAGAGGTAGGCCCGTAGGGTGCGTTGGGATTCAGGTCAGGGCGCCATTCGCGGCCGGCCTCACCTGAATATCAATGCGCCCTATCTCTGCGCCTCGGTCGCCATCTTGAGCGCCAGCGCCGTCAGCACCGTGCCCATCATCCAGCGCTGGACGACCAGCCAGAACGGTCGTCCGGCAAGGAAATTCGCGATCGAGCTGGCGGTCACCGCGATGATGGCGTTGACGGTGAGGCTGATCGAGATCTGCGTCACGCCAAGCACCAAAAGCTGCGACAGAACATGGCCCTTGGCCGGATTGATGAACTGCGGCAGCAGCGACAGATAGAGCACCGCGACCTTCGGGTTGAGCAGGTTGGTCATCAGCCCCATGACGAAAAGCTTGCGCGGCCTGTCCCTGGGCAATTCGCGGACCTGGAAGGGCGAGCGTCCGCCGGGCTTGAGCGCTTGCCAGGCGAGCCACAACAGATAGAGCGCGCCGGCGAAGCGCAGCGCGTCGTAGGCAAAAGGCACGGCGAAGATCAGCGCCGTGATGCCTAAGGCCGCCGAGATCACGTAGAACAGGAAGCCCAGCGCCACGCCGCCGAGCGAGATCAGCCCCGCCTTCGGCCCTTGCGACAGCGAGCGCGAGATGAGGTAGATCATGTTCGGGCCGGGTGTGAGCACCATGCCCAGGCAGATCAGCGCGAAGGTGAGGTGGTTGGCGGCGTCAGGCATCGGGATCTCCGGAAAGTTCCCGAGATGTGCGCCGCTTCGTCAAACGTCGCAAGGGCTTGATGGGATTGCCCTTTACGCCAGCTCGCCTTACCCGACCACGCGCAGGTTCGACAACTCGTTGGCGATTTCCTTGAAGTTGTCGGACAGCGTCGCCCCCGTTGCGTTCCAGAACAGTTTTGCCGGTTTACTGGGATCGGTCGGATCCTTGCGGAAGCGGGACTCGGAAGAGCATGCTTTCAGCGCCGCCATGGCCTTCTGGTCGCTCGAGCTGGTCGAGGACATGTCGAGCGCCACCGTCATCACCATGATATTGCCGGCCTTGGCATTGTCGCACAGCTTCGCCATTTGCTCGTTCATCGCCGCGGTGTAGTTGCTCGACGAATAGTTGAACTGGCCGATCGCGCTCGATGTGCCGCCGAACAGGCGGGTGACCGAGGTGCCGTTATAGCCGACGCCGGTATAGCCATAGGCGGCATAGGTCGACTTGTTGCCGGCCGGGTCCGAGCTGACCGTCGAATAGGTGTTCTCGCCGTCGGTGAGCACGATGACCACCTTGTCGTTGCCGCGCTCGGTTTCCGGCCTCCCCTCGGTGAAGGGCGGGGCGCTGGAGACGGTGCGCCAGCCCCAGGCCATGCCTTCGGTCACATTGGTGTTGCCGTTGGGCTGCATCAGGTCGATCGCCGCCTTGATGGCTGCGAGCCCATCGGTCTGGGTGACATCGGTGAGCGGTGTGATTGGCGTGGTGGTGCAGCTGTAGTTCGGGCCCGCGCCCTTCGACAGCACCGGCGCATCGATCGGCCGCGGCATGAAATACTTGGCCATGTTCGACTGCCTGGTCTTGCCGGTGGTGCTCGACGGGTCGTCGTTCCACCAGCTGTTGGCGGCGCCGTAGGTGACCGGGTTCGGCTCGTCGGGATCCTGCGTCACTTTCCAATGGTTGCCGGGTTCGTCCGGCGCGAACATCGGCACGAACATGGTCGCCGGATCTCCGACGCCGATGCCGGTGTTGTTGGGGCCGCCGGAGGCTGGCGTGTCGTCTACATTGTAGGGATATGGCCGCACTTCCACGCAACCCTGCCAGCTGGCGAACGGGCCATAGGTGTCGTTGTAGTCGTATTCGTCGTGGCTATCGGAACAGGTATGATTGGATCGGTACTTGTCGCAGACGACCCGCTTGCTGCCGGCGATGCGTTCGTGGCTGGTGACGACCTTCATATCCCGATAGAGCTCGAATCGGGTCAATATCTGGCCTTCCGCCGGACCCCAGCCGGTGCCTTTTTTATACCAGATGCCGTTGATTTTCTGAGCGTATTTGTCGGGGGCGTTTAGCGTCGACCAGTCGAAATTCTCGTTGGCGATCGGCGACAGCCCGTAGGTGTCCATCCAGGGGGCGTTGTCGTTGCTCGGCCCGACATTGACCGAGGCCGCGAACGGCACGAGGCTGAACTGGACCGGCTTGTCGATCTGCTTGATCTGCGCTGCCTGCTGCGCCAGCGTGTCGACGAGCTGCTTGGCGGCCTGCTTGAGCAGGTCGATGCGCTTCTGTCCCGAGCCGGTGCCGGGCGTTGTCATGGAGCCCGAATTGTCGAGCACCATCGCCACTTCCAGGGTGTTCTTCAGCCGCACCTGGGAACACATCTCGACCTGGATCGGCTTATGCGCGTCGCCGTCTGATGCGCCGCTGAGCAGCGCCGCCGCCGGATGGAAATAGGGATGATAGGTGAGCGTCGCGCAAAGCTTCATCAAGCCGCCGCCGGTTTGGCTGCTCGGCAGCGTGACATCGAGCGCAATGTTGGCGGGATCGATGGCGTTGAGATTGGAATTCAGGAAGGCAGCCGCATAGGCCTTGATCTCGTCGTCCGACGCACCCTGCGAAAGGCGCACCGCGGAGGCGAAATTGGCCGAGTCGAGCGCGTTGAGCACCATCTGCTTCTCGCGGTTGAGCTCGGTGAAGTCGACCCCCACCGCCAAGGCTCCCATCAGCGGAACCATGGCGACTGCCGTCACGAGGGCATAGTTGCCGCGGCGGTCACGGCAGAATTGGTGCCATAATTTGCGCATTTTGCTCGAGCGGCCCCGCTTATTGTGCTCAACTGACGATGCGCAGGTTCGACAATTCGCTGCCGATCGCCTTGAAGTCGTCCGACAGCGTGGCGCCGGTCGAGTTCCAGAACAACTTCGCGGGCTTGCTCGGGTCGGTTGGATCCCTGCGGAACCGCGAATCCGATGCGCAGGCGGTAAGCGCCGAGATCGCCTTCTTCTCGGCTGTTTTTTGAATGCTGAGATCAAGGGAAACCGTCATGACGATGATGTTGTTGGCCTTGGCGTTGGCGCACAGCGTTTGCATCTGCTCGTCGAGAGCGGCGGTATAGTTCGCGTCGGTATAGGGACTTTTGCCCACGG
>NZ_RZSB01000191.1:0-8762 GCF_004023285.1 Mesorhizobium sp. M2A.F.Ca.ET.067.02.1.1 | reverse complement strand
ACCTATATGCGCTCGGCCGCGCAGCAGCCTAGCGCCGACAGCCGGGTGCGGCAGAACCTTGCACTCGTAGTGGGCCTGCAGGGCCGCTTCGACGAGGCCGAGAAGATCGCCTCGCAGGAATTGTCGCCCGAACAGGCGCAGGCCAACGTCGCCTATCTGCGCCAGATGCTTGCCCAGCAGAATGCCTGGAGCCAGCTGAAGGATCGGGACAAGAACAAGGCGAAAGTCGCCACGAACTGACGGACGCCGCCAAGCGCCGCCCGCTCCGACAATCCAAAAGCCGCGCGGCTTTTTTTGATTGACACGAACGGCTCTTTCTCTTTGCTTTTTACGCAATTCCGGACGGAAACCCGCTCGACACTTTTCCTGGAATTGCCTTCTCTTTTTCTACGCAATTCCGGGCGGAAAACCGCGCGACACTTTTCCTGGAATGCTTTCTCTTTTTCTACGCAATTCCGGGCGGAAACCCGCGCGACACTTTTCCTGGAATTGCTTTACTTGCTCGAGGAGCTGTGCTGGTCGCCGAAGATGCCGCGCTGGCTGACCTGGATGCCGGCCGGGCCAAGAATGATGGCGAACAGAACCGGCAGGAAGAACAGGATCATCGGCACGGTGAGCTTCGGCGGCAGCGCGGCGGCTTTCTTCTCGGCCGCGTTCATGCGCATGTCGCGGCTTTCCGAGGCGAGCACGCGCAGCGCATGCGCCACCGGCGTGCCGTAGCGTTCGGCCTGGACCAGGGCCTGCGACACCGACTTGACCGATTCCAGGCCGGTGCGGCTTGCCAGGTTCTCATAAGCGATCTTGCGATCCTGCAGATAGGACAATTCGGCATTGGTGAGCACGAATTCCTCGGCAAGCGGGACCGACTGCGCGCCGATTTCGTCGGCGACCCTGCGCAGGGCCGCTTCCACCGACATGCCGGATTCCACGCAGATCAGCATCAGGTCGAGCGCGTCCGGCCACGCCAGTTGGATCGATTGCTTGCGCTTGGTCGCGCGGTTGTTGACATAGAGGATGGGCGCGTAGAAGCCGCCATAGGCGACGACGACACAGACGAACAGCTTGATGAAAGCCGGCTGCTGCGGCAGGCCGCCGAGCACGAACAGGTAGACTGCCGCCAGCGCAAAGCCCACGAATGGCAGGACGAGGCGGAAGAAGAGGAAGCGCGTCAGCGGGTTCTGGCCGCGGAAGCCCGCGACCTTGAGCTTCTGGATCGTGTTTTCATCGGCAAGCGCGCGCTTCAGATCCAGGCGGTCGACGATGTTGCGCATGCCGATGGACTGTTCCTCGCGCAGGCCCTTGCGCCGGCGGTCAGCCTCGCTGGCCAGCCGCGCGCGCTGCTCGGCGCGCAATTTGTCTCGTTCGAGCGCCACGGACTTCATGCGCGATTTGAGCGACGTGCCACCGAACGCCGGCATGAGGGTGAACACGGTCGCGAACACGGCGATGCAGACCAGCATCGCGATCAGAAAGGAAGGATCGGTGAGTGTTTTGACGACCTGTTCTGTCACCGGATCCGCGCCCCTACACTTCGAAATTCATCATCTTGCGCATCACCAGGATGCCGATCGACATCCAGACGCCCGCACAGCCGAGGATCAGGTTGCCGACATTGGTGGTGAACAGCGGCATGATATAATTCGGGCTCGACAGATAGACGAGAAAGGCGACGACAAAAGGCAGGGCGCCGATGATGACGGCGGATGCCTTGGCTTCCATCGACAGCGCCTGGACCTTGGCCTTCATCTTCTTGCGGTCGCGCAGGACGCGCGAAAGGTTGCCTAGCGCCTCGGACAGGTTGCCGCCGGCCTGCGACTGGATCTGGATGACGATCCCGAAGAAGCCGGCCTCGCTGCACGGCATGGTCTCGGACATGCGCATGGCGGCGTCGGGGACCGACATGCCCATCTGCTGGGAATCGACGATGCGGCGGAACTCCGACCGGACCGGTTCGGGCGATTCATTGGCGATCAGGCGGATCGCGTCGTTGAGCGGCAGACCGGACTTGACCGCGCGCACGATGATGTCGAGCGCGTTCGGAAACTCTTCCAGGAAGGCCTTCACGCGACGTGTGCGGCGAAACGAAACGAACCAGCGCGGCAGGCCGAGCCCGCCCACCAGCAGGGCGCCGGGCAGGGCCCACAGAGGCGCGCCGACGAAAAAGAGAAGGGCCGTCAGGATGATGCTGCAGACGGCGGAGTACATGTAGAAGCGCTCGATCGGCACCTGCATGCCGGCCTGGCGGATCTGAACCTTCAGCGGCGGTTTCTTGAGGGTGCGATCGTTGGTCTTCTGTTTCTCGTCGAGCTGCTTGAGCGAGTCCTGGAGACTTTTGCGCCGCTTGACCGCCTCCGCGGCGCGATCGCGCGTGGCCTTCACCACCGACCTGTCGGTTTCGGCTGTCTTGATGGTTTGAAGCCGCTTGCCCGCCTGCTTCTCGTTGTCGATGCGCGTGAACAGGAAAGCATAAGCCACCGCGCCGGCGCTGAAGCCGGCGAGCACGATGAACGCCAGGACGGTGGTGTCAATTCCGAACATCGACCGGTCCCCCTAGGCCCTTTCGCCGTTGCAAAGAAACGGCGAACCGCCCTATTTCTTTGTTTGGACGCAATTCCGGACGGAAAACCGCTTCACACTTTTCCTGGAATTGCGTCAAACCTCCAGACAAATCAGTCAGCGCGTTTCTCCATCGCCTCGAGCGCATTGGCGAGGCGCTGCTCCTCGCCATAATAGCGGGCGCGATCCCAGAAATGCGGGCGGCCGATGCCCGTCGACACATGCTCGCCAACCAGCCGGCCGCTCGAGTCCTCGCCCTTGATGTTATAGAGGACGAGATCCTGGGTGATGATGACGTCGCCTTCCATGCCGACCACCTCGGTGATGTGGGTGATGCGGCGCGAACCGTCGCGCAGGCGAGCGGCCTGGATGATCACGTCGATCGAGCCGACGACGATCTCGCGCACGGTGCGCTGCGGCAGCGAATAGCCGCCCATGGCGATCATCGATTCGATACGGTTGAGGCATTCGCGGGGGCTGTTCGAGTGGATCGTTCCCATCGAGCCGTCGTGACCGGTGTTCATCGCCTGCAGAAGGTCGAACACTTCCGGTCCGCGCACTTCGCCGACGATGATGCGCTCGGGCCGCATACGCAGGCAGTTCTTGACGAGATCGCGCATGGTCACCTCGCCCTCGCCCTCGAGATTGGGCGGCCGGGTTTCGAGACGCACCACATGCGGCTGCTGCAGCTGCAGTTCGGCCGAGTCCTCGCAGGTGATGACCCGCTCCTCGCGGTCGATATAGTTGGTCAGGCAGTTGAGCAGCGTCGTCTTGCCGGAGCCGGTGCCGCCCGAGATGACGACATTGCAGCGGACGCGGCCTATGATCTTGAGGATTTCCGCGCCTTGCGGCGAGATGGCGCCAAACTTGACCAGCTGGTCCAGCGTCAGCTTGTCCTTCTTGAACTTGCGGATGGTGAGCGCGGTGCCGTCGATGGAGAGCGGCGGCGCGATGACGTTGACGCGCGAGCCATCGGGCAGGCGCGCGTCGCAGATTGGGCTCGATTCATCGACACGACGGCCGACCTGGCTGACGATACGCTGGCAGATGTTGAGCAGCTGCTGGTTGTCGCGGAAGCGGACGCCGGTCTGTTCGACCCTGCCGTTGACTTCGATGTAGACGTTTTTGGAGCCGTTGACCATGATGTCGGCTATGTCGTCGCGGGCGAGCAGCGGCTCCAGCGGTCCATAGCCCAGAACGTCGTTGCAGATATCTTCAAGCAGCTCCTCCTGCTCGGAGATCGACATCGCGAAGTTCTTGATCGCGATAATATCGTTGACGATGTCGCGGATTTCCTCGCGCGCGCTCTCGGGATCGAGCTTGGCGAGCTGCGACAGATCGATCGTGTCGATGAGCGCGGAGAACACCTGGCTCTTGGTGTCGTAGTAAGTCTCTGAGCGCTCGCGCTGGATCCTTCTTGGCGGCTCGGACGCCATCGGCGGCGCCTCCACGGGACGGCGAGCCGGCGGCGCGGCCGGCGCGGTGGACGCCGGCACGGCCGGCCGCTCGGCCGTCATCGTTCCCGTCGAAGCGGGAGCGGCGGGAGCCGACGCCGGCGGACGGAATTCGGGCGTCACCCGGTTGCCGTCGTCTTTGCCTCTCTTACCAAACATGATCGACTACCCGATGCCGCTCAAACAGCGTCATTTCCTGTTGCGCGAGAGCTTGCCGAGGATCGAACCCAGGCCCGCCTTCTTCTTTGTCTTGATTTCGCTACGTCCGGTCAGCACATGCGCTATCTCGTTGATGGTCGCGACGACCGGGTTCTTAGCGTCCATCTCGGTCAGCATGCGGCCGTTGTTGGCGGCATTGCCGAACAGCAGCGGTTCGAAATTGATCACCGCCATGGGCGTGATGCCAAGCGGCTCGGCGAAATCGGAAGGCGCTATCTCCGGCCGTTTCGGCACACCTGCCTGGTTGATGATCAGCTTCGGCGGCGGATCGTTCGGGCGCAGCCGCTTCAGCATGTCCACCAAGTTCTTGGTGTTGCGAAGATTTGCGAGCTCGGGCGTGGCGGTGATGACGATCTCGTCGGCCTTGATCAGCGTGCTCTTCGTCCACCCGCTCCAGATGTGAGGGATATCGAGAACCAGCAGGGGCGCGCTGCGTTGCGCCGTCTCGATGATCTGCGAGAACGCCTCGGCGTCGAAATCATAGACGCGTTCGAGCGTTGAGGGGGCCGCAAGCAGCGACAGATGCTCGGCGCATTGCGCGAGCAGGCGGTCGAGATAGACCTCGTCGACCCGCTCAGGCGAAAACACGGCCTCTGCGATGCCCTGAGCCGGATCCTGATCGAAGTTGATGTTGGCGGTGCCGAAGGCGAGGTCGAGGTCAGCGATGACGACTTCGGATTTGAACAGCGACGACATCGCCCAGGCCGCATTGTGGGCAATGGTCGATGAGCCGACGCCGCCCTTGGCGCCGATGAAGGCGATCGAGCGGCCTATCGGCTCCGATTCCGGATCGACGAAGATCGACGACACGACGCTAACGATGTCGGACATTGAGACCGGCGCGACGACATATTCGGAAATGCCTGAACGGATGAGCTCGCGGTAGAGCCCGACATCGTTGTAGTGGCCGATGACCACGACCTTGGACGAGGGATCGCAATACTCCGCGAGCTGGCCGAGTTGTTCGAGCAGTTGCTTCGGCTCGCTGCGCGATTCCAGCAGGATCAGGTTCGGTGTCGGCGCGGACTGATAGAACTCGATCGCGGTCGGAACGCCGCCCATATGGACCTTGAGATGGGCCTTGGCCATACGGCGATCCTCGGCGGCGCGCTCCACGGGGCTGGCGACGCCTTCGGTCTCGCAGAAAGCCTGGATCGAAATGCGCGGCACGGGGCGCAGCGCCTGCATGGCGGCGATGTCCTGCTGCGAAAGGTCGCCGGTTTCCGCGGGCGTGTCGTAGGCAAGATTGCTCATCGTCATGCTCTTTCCGTGGCTGCTCTCTCTTCGCCGTCCGGCGGCTCAGTACGTCACTTCCGAATTGCCCAGGAACTCGTCTGAGATGCCTCTCGCCCGGTACACATCGATCACCGCGCCGCGATTTTCGGCATCGATTTCGGACTGCTTGCGCGGCCCGATCAGATCGTTGGGATTGGCCACCTGGGCCGCGAGATTGTTCTGATAGGAGCAGCCGAAGTCGGCATAATGCTTGTTGTCCGACGTCTCGGTCAGGTCGTCGGGCCAACGCCCGCATTTGTCGGTCTGGGCCCGCACCGCGACGAAGGCGGCGCGCACCGGCGCGGACGCCTCCGGCACGGCCGACTGATAGGAAGTCATGACGATGCGATCGCGCTTGACGCCCGCCTTCATGGCAAGCCTGGCAAAATCGCGGCCGGCGGCGCGGGCGGCGACCTCGTTGGCGGAGCCTGCCGGCATCGCGATCGTCAGCGCCGGCGCAGCGCTCTTGTCGTAGCCGTCGAGAAAACCGAGCAGCGCGTCGCGCTGCGCGCCGGTCATGCCGCGATCGCCAGCGCCGACCGGCAGATCGATCTTCTGGTTCTTCTCGGCAATGACGATCGGATGGGTCGTGCGATAGTCATCCGGGATCGACCCGACCGTGACGCTGTCGCGATTGGCGCATCCGGAGAGCGACGCTGCAAGGGCGATCGCCAGTGCCGGGACCACCTGCCGGCCCTTCCTTGCGATGCCGGATGCTGTCCGGACCGTCATGACCTTCGATGCTGACTTGGACATATCCGCGTTCCCACTCATTTGTAGATGAAGCCGACGACGCCGTGGTACCGCCCGGCTGGTCTGTCCGTCTGCATGGTGCCGTAGACGCGATTGACGCGGCCGAGGAACATGCCGGCGCCGTCGCTCGGCGGGTTGAAATTGTCATCCGGCTTGGCCAGGTCGTTGCGCGCCACCGGCCGCGCCAGATAGGGCGTGATGATGATGACGAGCTCGCTTTCGTTGCGGACGAAGTCGCGGCTGCGGAAGAGCGTCCCGAGCACGGGGATCTTGGTCAGGCCGGGCAATCCGGTGACAGCCTGCCTGAGATCGTCGCGCACGAGGCCCGCGATCATCATCGAACCGCCGGAAGGCAGTTCGACCGTCGTATCGGCCAGGCGCTTGCGCAGCGACAAAGCGTTCATGCCGATGTTCTGGTTGTCTGTGGATGCCGATACGGATCCTTCGGTCGTCGGTTCGGAAACCGACGTCCTCACCTTCAGGCTTATGCGACCGGGCGACAGAACAACCGGCTGGAACTCCAGCCCGATACCGTACTCGATCTTGTCGACCGAATAGTTCTGCAGACCGGTCTGGTTGTCCGTGGACACGTTGGCGGAAACGCTCTTCACAATATTGTACTCGCCGCCGACCTTGAAGGTCGCCTTTTCCCCGGACACGGCGGTCAAAGTCGGCTCAGCCAGGGTCTTCATGACCCCCGACTGTTCCATTGCGTTGATATAGGACTGCAGCCCTGACGAGCTGATAGAGAGGCCCGCGTTCGACAGCGGTTTGCCAAGACCCATGTAAGGGTCGCTGAGCGCCGCCCAGGAAATGCCGTTGCTGCCGCCGCTGGCGAGCATATTGACGCCGAGCTGTTTCATCACCGAGCGGCTGACTTCGGCGACCGTCACCTTGAGCGTTACCTGATCGTCGCCGATGATCTGCAACAGGTTGACGATCTTGGAGGTCCGGCGCTCCTGGTCGGGGTTGTTGATGTCGACGCCGCCATTGACCGAGCCGCCGGCGGCGGTCTGCGAATATTGGCCGGTCGTCGCTTCACCGCCTGACACGAAGATGGTCGCGAGATCGACGGCGCGCTTGGCATCGAGCGGCGTGTCGACCATGCCGGTGAGGACAACGTTGTCGTTCAGCAGCTCGACCTTGATCTGCGAGGACGGGATGAAGCGCTTCAGATAATCCTCCAGCCCGGCGACATCGCGCTCGACGGCGAGGTCCAGGCTGACGATCTGCTCGCCATTGGGGCCGAAAACGAAGATATTGGTCTCGCCGACCGCCTTGCCGAACAGGTAGATGCGCCGCGCCGTGCGCGTCACGGCATCGGCAACCGCCGGATTGGCGACGAGGATGTCATAGGCATCATTCGGCAGATCGATGACCACGGATTTGTTGAGGCCGAGCTTGACGCGCTGCGTGGCGACGGAAGCCGATACGCCGGCGCTCGCGGCTTTGGCTTCGACCAGTCCCGAGGCGTTGGCGCCAATCAGCAGCAGACCGATCGTCGCGGTCGCCAGGAAGGGCAGCAGTTTGCCATTTAGCGTCATTTCCTTGCTCCCACCTCGGAAACCTCGCCCGACTTGATCAGACGCACCGTTCCGCGCCGGCCGTTGCCGTTGACCAGATAGTCGGCTTCGTCCGTACTCTTTTCGTGGATGTCGGTGATCGGGCGCAGCGCGAGCGTCAGGCGGTCCGCCATCTGCTGCGCGACGGTGATGATCTCGGCCTGTTGCGGCGTCAGCTCCAGCGTCGCGGTCTGGCCGACCCTGGTCTTCTTGCCTTCCTCGTCTTCCTGGATGGTCTGGTCGATGGCCAGCACCCGGATGTTCTTGAGGATGGTCTCGGTGTTGAAGCCGCTGCCGCCGTTGCCGGTGTCGGCGCGGCGGGTCATGATAACGTCGACGAAGTCGTTGGGCAGGATGAAGCCGCCTGCGGAAGTGTCGGCCGATATCGCAGTGGCGACAGCGCGCATCCCTGAAGGCAGGATCGACGACATGAAGCTCTGCCCCTCGCCGACCAGCTTGGAGCGGCGCAGCGGCTCGCCCGTATACATGGCCACGCGCGCTACCGAGCCCTTGAGCTTTTCGGCCGCGTCAGGTTCGGCGGCGCGCGTGATGAAATTGGCATTGACGCCGTCGGACGGCCATTTTTCCCAGCTGACGTTGTTGCCGAGCTGGCTGCCCATCGGGACATCGCCCGACAGTACCAGCACATCCTGCAACGCGACCGCCGGCTGCGCGGGCGCATTGACAACGACCTGCGCTGGCGGCGCCACCACCATGTTCTTGGCGACATAGCCCGCGCCACCCGCCGCGACCGCAGCCACGCCCAGAATAATCAATCGGGATGCTGGCATTCGTCCGAAACCCTTCGCCTCGTGGCAAACCACCCACGCCTGGCCGGACTTTGCAGCCGCAATCGTCAAAACAAGGTTAATGCAATGCTTACGATCGTGATTAATTTAAGGTTTACTCAAATTAGATCGAAGGGCCCGCCATTAACAAAAAA
>NZ_RZSB01000190.1:0-8786 GCF_004023285.1 Mesorhizobium sp. M2A.F.Ca.ET.067.02.1.1 | reverse complement strand
GTCCTTCGGCGCGCGCGGCTGCCTTGCCGAGACCGTCGATCTCTATCAGCGGACCGGCGGCAACGTCATCGCCGTCGAGCGCTGCGATCCCGCCGAAACCAGCAAATACGGCATTGTCGGCCGCGGCGACGAGGTCGGCTCCGGCTTCCAGGTCACTGAGATGGTCGAAAAGCCGGCGCCCGCCAAGGCGCCGTCGAATTTCTACATCAATGGCCGCTACGTGCTGCAGCCGGAAATCTTCGCGCTGCTCGGCAATCAGCAGCGCGGCGCCGGCAACGAGATCCAGCTCACCGACGCCATGGTGCGCCTCGCCCAGAGCCAGCCCTTCTATGCGCAGCCTTTCGATGGCCGCATGTTCGACTGCGGATCCAAGGAAGGCTTCATCGAAGCCACCATCGCCTTCGCCCTGGCTCGCGACGACATGAAAGGCCCTGTCTTCGAAATGCTGCAGCAATTCGTCCGGTCGCATGAGCGCCGGGAAGTAGCCGCATAATGCCCATCTTTCGGGTGCATATGCGGTTTCGCGATGGCGCGACAGCCACTCAGGCGCCCGGGCCTTCAGGCCCGGCGCATCCTGGCAGCAACGTTGCGCGGTCTTTTCTGGTCACGACGCGGATCTACCAAGGCCGATAGCGCCTGCAACCTGGAATTGGACCGAACATGAATTATGCCAACTTCCCTCTCGACAAGAGGACGCCCTTGCCCAGTGCCGATCAGGAAAAGGGTGAAGACTTCATCGATGTCGAGCGTCTGCTTGGCATGGCCGCCCGTCAGGCCAAGGTGGTGGCGATCTGCGCCGCCATCGGCCTGTTCCTGGGCGTGGTCTATCTGCAGACCACGCCCAAGCAGTATACGTCCGTGGCGAGCGTCCTGATCGACGAGGGTATGAACAAGGTCATGGACGACATCTCGGCCGCCAGCGCCACGCGGCAGACCGACGCGACGATCCTCAGCCAGATCGAGATCCTCAATTCGGCGCGGCTGGCGTCGGAGGTGGTCGACAAGTTGAAGCTCGACCAGAACCACGACTTCATGAGCCCCCCTCAATCGGCTCTGGCCAAGGGCATTGGGTTCCTGCGCGGCATCGTCGCCTATTTCCGCGGCAATGCCACCGATCAACTCCCTGGCATCCAGAATGTCGATGCCGCCACGCGCGAAGCCATGATCAAGACCGCGACTCACGACTACGCGGTTCTTATGCTGCAGACAGGATTATCGGCCGATCGCGTCAGCCGCTCCAATGTCATCAGCATCAGCTACCAGGCGACAAATCCTGCACTCGCCACGGCCATCACCAAGGCCTATGCGGACGCCTATCTCGCCGACCAGCTCAACGCCAGCTTCGACGCCACCGAGCGCGCGGCCGTGTGGCTGCAGGGCCGGCTGACCGAGTTGCGCGAAAGCTCGCAGGCCGCTTCGCTGGCGGTCGAGAAGTTCAGGGCCGAGCACGGCCTTTCCGCCAACAGCGACGGCCAGTTGCTGAGCGACAAGCAACTCGCCGACCTTAACGCCCAGCTCATCGTCGCGCAGGCCGATACGGCTCGCACCAGCGCCCGCTACCAGCAGTACAAGGCGATCGTCGACAGCGGCTCGGAAAGCGCCTTCAACGATTCGGCCATAGCGGCTGACCAGCCGAGCAGCTCGGTCATCATCGGGCTCAAGACCCGCTATCTGGCCATTGCCAAGCGCCTGCAGGACGTTGAGACCAATTTCGGCAAGGATCACCCGCAGGCGGTCGCGCTGGCCAAGGAAAAGGCCGATGTCTCGGCGCAGATCTTCGGGCAGCTGAAGCAGATCACCGAAAGCTACCGCAACGACTTCGAAGTGGCGCAGGCGCGCGAGACCGCGCTTCGCGACAAGATTTCCACAGCCGCCGGCAAGAGCTCGATCGACAATCAGTCGCAGGTGAAGCTGAAGGAACTCGACCAGCAGGCGCAGGCGCTGACCACGCTCTACCAGACCTTCCTTAGCCGCTATGAGGAAGCTTCGCAGCAGCAGTCCTTCCCGGTCGGCAAGGCCCGCATCATTTCCGACGCGACGATGCCGCTGGCGGCCTCGGGCCCTCGCACCATGCGTGTGCTGGCGCTGTCGCTGGTGCTCGGCCTGATGCTCGGCGCCGGTTTCGGCGGCCTCAACGAGTTCAACGAGCGCTTCTTCAGGACGGGCGAGGATATTCGTGATCGCGCCGGCCTGAAATTCCTCGGCTATCTGCCGACGATCGG
This sequence comes from Mesorhizobium sp. M2A.F.Ca.ET.067.02.1.1, assembly GCF_004023285.1. Taxonomy (NCBI): domain Bacteria; kingdom Pseudomonadati; phylum Pseudomonadota; class Alphaproteobacteria; order Hyphomicrobiales; family Phyllobacteriaceae; genus Mesorhizobium; species Mesorhizobium sp. M2A.F.Ca.ET.067.02.1.1. The sequence goes on along the minus strand of NZ_RZSB01000190.1, from coordinate 6,564 downwards.
CGGCGGCAGGGCCAAGGATTCCAAGGCCGACGACCTGCCGGCTGACGGCAAGGTGGCCAGCCTCTCCTCGGCCGAGAGGCGCGCGCGCATGCGCGTCAGCATCGATGCTCCGGCTTCGATGTTCGCCGAGACGCTGCGCAACGCCAAGATCGCCTTCGACGTCGTAATGGAGGACCGCGGCAGCCGGGTCATCGGCGTCATTTCGGTGCTGCCGGGCGAGGGCAAATCGACGGTGGCCGCGAACCTCGCCGGCCTGCTTGCCGCAAATGGCGCCAAGACCTTGCTCGTCGACGGCGACCTGCGCAATCCTGGCTTGAGCCGCAGCCTTGGCATGGAGGCCGAGCAGGGCCTGATGGAAGCGGTGGTCAATGGCCAGACCTGGCAGTCGGTCGGCAAGGTCGACCGCCAGACCAAGCTTGCGATCATTCCAGCCGTGCTGCGTGGCCAGTTCTCGCACACCAGCGAGCTGCTGGGCTCCGCCGGTATGCGGCGCTTCATCGAGAACGCCAAGGAGACGTTCGAGTACATCATCGTCGACCTGCCGCCGCTCGGACCTGTGGTCGACGCCAAGGCCTTCGCGCCGCTGGTCGACGGCTTCGTGCTGGTAACCGAATGGGGCCGCACGCCGCGCAACATGGTGCGCTCGATGCTGGAATCGGAGCCCTATATCGCCAACAAGGTGATTGGGGCGGTGCTCAACAAGGTCGATTTGAAGAAGCTGGCCAAATACGGCGCGCTCGGCGGCTCGGAACGGTTCTTCGACCGCTACTCGAGCTACTATCTGGAGAAGTCGGAAGCGCGCGCCAAGCAGGCTGCCTGACGTGGAACAGGATCAGGGCGGTTCAGCCCGAAACGGCGAATTGCCTAATCCCGTGAGGACAGCAGCCGGCCGTATTTGCCGACGATCCTGAGCGCGGTCAGTCGCCCCGTCTGGAAGGCGCCGGTGTCGATGTCGAGCCGGCGCCCGTCGAGCTTTGGGACGTCGACGATCGTGTGCCCGTGCACCACCCAGCGGTCGAGCCGGTGCGCCGCCTCGAAGAACTCCTCGCGGATGTTGAGGAGGTCGCCCTCGTCCTGCGCCTCCAGCGCGATGCCGGGCCGGATGCCGGCATGCACGAAGACGAATTGGTCGGAGCAGACCATCGCCGGCAGCGTGCGTAGGAAGTCGACATGGCTGGCGGGAATGGCCTCGCGTATGCGCGCGTCCGCCTGGGCGCTCGAACCGTAGAGGCTAATCAACCGGTCGGGGTCGACGCCGTAGGAGAACAGGGTCTCGCGGCCGCCATAGCCGAGCCAGGTTTCGCGCGACAGATGACCGTCCAGATAAAGGAGCAGCGCGACTTCATGGTTTCCCACGAGGCAGACGCGCTGGAAGCCTTTCGGCGGCGGCGCCATCAGATGGTCGACCACGCGCCGCGAATGCGGGCCGCGATCGATATAGTCGCCCAGCATTATGATGATCTTCCGGCCGCGGAACTGCTGCGCGTCGAGCTCGATTTTCTGTTCCAGCGCGCGCAGTTCGTCATAACAGCCATGCACGTCGCCGATCGCATAGACGATCGTGTCGCGCATATCCATCACAAGGCGCTCGCGCGGCGCGGGTCGAGGGCGTTTCGATCGTTGGAACAGGCTCACGGATTGAGGCTCGGATACTTGCACTGATTTGCGCCTCGATATCATGCCGAATGCAAACAATTCCACACCGGCGGTCCAGGCAGCCAGACGAGCGGTTCCCCGCTTCCACGAAACGGTAGACCCCTCTCGGCGGGCTTCAACAGATGATGGAACAGGGTGGGACCGAGCGGCGGCAGGATGCGCGGCTCGCCGCCGGCCGCTACCGGCCGGTTGACGGCGACGGTAGCAAGGCATCGCGGTATGTCGACGCCGCCGAATGTCATCTCTTGTTGAGCCATGCCGTGCCTTCGGTATGGCCCCCCAGGCAAACTTAAAGTCTGATGCTGCATCGCACAACAAGCGATTGCAGCGCGGGGGAAACTGGCTAATACATTGTTAACGCGGCCGTCTGCCGGGCTGCTACATTCCGATGCCGCGGCCCCTCAGCGCCGCCGCGATCTCGTCGAGGATCGCGGGGTCGTCGATGGTCGCCGGCATCGCCCACTCCTCCTTGTCGGCGATCTTCTGCATCGTGCCGCGCAGGATCTTGCCGGAACGGGTCTTGGGCAGCCGCTTAATCGTCACCACGGTCTTGAAAGCGGCAACCGGGCCGATCCGCTCGCGCACTAGGCTCACCACCTCGCTCTCGATCACGCCGCTGTCGCGGGCCACGCCGGCATTGAGCACGACGAAGCCCAGCGGCACCTGACCCTTCATGGCATCGGCAATGCCGATGACGGCGCATTCGGCGACGTCGGGGTGGGCGGCCAGCACTTCTTCCATGGCGCCGGTCGAGAGACGGTGGCCGGCGACATTGATGATGTCGTCGGTGCGGGCCATCACGTAAAGATAGCCGTCCTCGTCCATCATGCCGGCATCGGCCGTCTTGTAGTAGCCGGGGAATTCTTCCAGGTAGGCCTGGCGGAAGCGGGCGTCGGCATTCCACAGCGTCGGCAGGCAGCCGGCGGGCAGCGGCAGCTTGACCACGACATTGCCGAGCGTGCCGCGCGGCACTTCGTGGCCGGCATCGTCGAGGATGCGGATGTCATAGCCCGGCATCGGCACGCCGGGCGATCCGTATTTCAGCGGCAGCAGCCCGAGACCGGCCGGGTTGATCGTCATCGGCGAGCCGGTCTCGGTCTGCCACCAATGGTCGATCACCGGCCGATCGAGCTTCTGCTCGGCCCATTTGATCGTCTCGGGGTCGGCGCGCTCGCCGGCAAGGAACAGCGTGCGGAACTTCGACAAATCGTATCTCGGCACGAACTCGCCCTTGGGGTCCTGCCCCTTGATGGCGCGGAACGCGGTCGGCGCGGTGAACAGCGCCACGACGCCATGCTCGGAGATCACCCGCCAATAGGTGCCGGCGTCCGGCGTGCCGATCGGCTTGCCCTCGAACAGCACGCTGGTGCAGCCATGCAGAAGCGGCCCGTAGACGATATAGGAATGGCCGACCACCCAGCCGACGTCGGAAGCCGCCCAGAACACTTCGCCCGGCTTGACGCCGAACTCGTTGTCCATGGTCCATTTCAGCGCGACCATATGGCCGCCATTGTCGCGCACGATGCCCTTCGGCTGGCCGGTCGTGCCGGAGGTGTAGATGATGTAGAGCGGGTCGGTGGCCAGCACCGGCACGCAGTCGACATTGGCGCCGGCGGCGCGCTCGCGGGCGACCGCATCGGCATAGTCGATGTCGTAATTGTCCTTCATCTCGCAGCGCAGTTGCTCTCGCTGCAGGATGAGGCAGGCGTCGGGCTTGTGCTTCGACATCTCGATCGCCTTGTCGAGCAGCGGCTTGTAGGCGACGATGCGACCGGGCTCCAGGCCGCAGGAAGCGCTGACGATCAGCTTCGGCTTGGCGTCGTCGATACGGGTGGCGAGCTCATGCGAGGCGAAGCCTCCGAACACCACCGAATGCACGGCGCCTAGCCTCGCGCAGGCCAGCATCGCGATCGCCGCTTCCGCCACCATCGGCATGTAGATGATGACGCGGTCGCCCTTGCCGACGCCGCGATGCCGCATCACCGAGGCCAGCGCGACCACCTCGCGCTTCAGTTCGGCATAGGTGAATTTCCGGATCGTTCCGGTGATCGCGCTGTCATGGATCAGCGCCAGCTGGTCGGCGCGTCCGCCGGCGACATGGCGGTCGATAGCGTTGTAGCAGGTGTTGCAGGAAGCGCCGACGAACCAGCGGCCATAGACGCCTTGCGCCGGATCGAAGACCTTCTCGGCCGGCCTGTCCCAGTCGATCGCCTTCGCCGCTTCGGCCCAGAACCCTACGGGGTCGCGCTTCCAGCCCTCATAGACTTCGTGATAGCGTGAGGCCATCGACATTCCCTCCCAGGACATTTTTTTGCCGTCTGGGAATAGCCTAAGTCGCTTTCATAGGCCATGTCTTCCTGACTTTCGTCGATATCGCCCGTCAAGCTCACCTGTCCGGCGCCGCCATGGCGTCGCCGCTCTTGCTGTCCGTGATGTAAGCCGGCTTAAAGCGGCAGCGCCGCCAGTATCAGCCCGACGCCGCCGGCGATCAGGATCGCCGCCGCAAGCGCCTTCCGATGGCGTTCGAACGCCGTCGGAGCCCGTTCCCAGTTGTAACGCATACAGATCATTCCCCCAAAGCCCGGCGGACTCATAGCTTACGCTAGGGCGGGAAGGCAAGACCTCGCTAATATTCGCCCCACGGCGGGCCGCGCGGCACGGCCGGTCGTTCCCTCCGCCGTCCATGGCGATGGACAGTCTCGCGGTGCCGCGCTATTTGCTCCCGGGCGAAGGGGAGCGGGCGCATGGCCGAGATTGGTTCCAAAACGGTGCTTCGGATGGCGGACGACGCGTCCGTCCAGCATGTCGGCGACGGCGCCGTCGTGCTGTTGGCGCGCAGCGGCCAGCTCTACACTTGCAACGACACGACCGAGGCTTTTCTCGACAAGGTTGATGGCGCGCGCAGCCTCGACCAGATCATCGACCTGTTGTCGGACGAATTCGAGGTCGACAAGGCGACGCTCGACGAGGATATGGCTGAATTGGCGGCCGAGCTGGTGGCTGAGGGCATCCTCGCCGACCTAGGCGTGTGATGACCGACGGACCGGTCCTGCGCGCCCTGTTCCGCGCCCATTTGTGGCTCAGCGCCCGGCTGCTGCCGGTGCTGGTCGGCCGGCGTGATTTCGAAAGCGTGCTGAAGCTGGCGCCGCTGCGCTCGCCCGCGCCCTATCGCGACTTGCCCTGGACCTATATCGTCCAGCGTGTCAACCGAACGGTGCGGCGGCCCTGGTTCATGCGCGACCGCAGATGTCTTCGCGAGGGTCTGCTCGGCTTCCGTTTTCTGCGCATGGCCGGTCTCGACCCCGAGCTGCGTTTCGGCGTCGATGCCAAATCGATGCACGAGCCCCGCCTGTCGGCGCATTGCTGGGTCTGCCTCGACGGCAAGCCGGTGGTCAGCGACAGTCAGCCAGGCATGGTGGAGATCTACCGCCATCCGCCCAGCGTGAAGGCGTCCGCTGCTTGAGCGACCGGACAACGACTTTCTTCTACGATCTCAAAGGGCAGGTCATAAGCCTCACTGCCGCCCGCGCCGACCTCTGGCCGAGCTTCGACCTGATGCTCGGCGCGCTGCGTGTGAGCAAGGCTGCCCGGCCCGGCTTTCGTGTCGATATCATCGAAACGCTTGATCTGCAGGAAAACCCTGAAGGGAAATTGGCTTTCGATGGCGAAGTGCCCTTCGACGGCCATTGCCGGATGATCGACGCCGGAGACGTCTTCCACCTCGTCTTTCCAGGTCAGCAGACGCTGTCGATCCTCGACAAGGAAAGCTGCGCCGAAATCCGCGTCCATCCGGACAGCAAGATCAAATGGACGCTGCTGATGATGGTGCTGGATGCCGCGCTCGATGCCGGAGGGCAGCACATGCTGCACACGGCCGGCCTGACGCTGCCGGGCAGCGAAGCGCTTGTGCTGATCCATGCGCCGAGCGGCACCGGCAAGTCGACGACGTCGCTGGCGCTCGCCTCGCAGGGCTTCGGCCTCTGTTCCGACGACGTCATGATCCTCAGGGCGACACAGGACGGCGTAACGGCCTGGGGCATGCCGCGCAAAGTGAAGATCCATCGCAACACCGCGGCGATGCTGCCTTTTGTGTCGCCCTACCTTGGCGAGACATGGGATGCTGAGGGCGAGCAGGCCGTGTCGCTCGATCGCCTTGGCGAGATCATCCGTGTCGAGGATGTTCGCGCCAGGCCGGTCGCGGCTCTTCTTCATCTTGCCCGCTCGGCCGATGGCAAGACAAGGCTGGTGCCCATGGCCAGGACCGATGCCATGGTGGCTTTGGCCGCCGACAATGTGAGGACCGGCATGACCGGCCTTTTGCCGCTGCAGAAAAGGCGAATGGCGACGATCGCAATATTGGTCAAGACGGTGCCGACCTTCACGCTGGAAGTGGGCGCGAGGCCGGTCGAAGCGGCGCAGCTGATCCGCGCCGCTCTGGGTCAAGCCGGATAGGGCCGTGCCCGCGCCAGCCTCTGCACCCAGCGGAAAGCGTCGCGGCTGAGGCGCGAGCGCAGCTTTTCGCGCGAGTTGACGCGCAGCAGCATGTTGCCGGTGATCAGCCATTTCGCCAGCCTTATCGAGAGGTTCGGCTTGATGCGGTTCGCAAGCTCGATCGCGCGCGGCGCGCCGAACAGACGTCCGGTGACGTTGAGGACCGTCGCCAGCTCAAGCTCTATGCCGGTCATGCGGGCCGCCTCCAGCAGGCGCGCTTCATCTTCCGGCGATCTCAGCGACCGCACGCCTTGCAGCACGTCGACGCAGAGCTGCAGCCGGTGAAACTTGTGGCCGCCGGCGGCATGGACGATGGCGATGGTCAGAAGTGCGGCCGGCGTGTCGGTTTCGCCGCCGTCGATCGCCTGCAACTCGCGGAAGCCGAGCGACAGGCGCCGGCGCATGCCGGTGTCGTGC